>JBAXON010000286.1:0-3595 GCA_037133255.1 Deltaproteobacteria bacterium | reverse complement strand
ACCCAGTGTATAGATGAAGCAGATAGATATTTAATCTTTTTTTGTAGGCCTATAAATGATAAATCCTGCTTGCTATTGCTGCCTAAAACAGGACAACAGCCACAAGTTGATTTGTATTTATCACAATCAAATGAATAGTGACAACCGCCAGTAAATGACCACATATCCCTCAATGTCCAGACTACTGGTTTATTCCATTTGCTAATTTCCTTCAAATCAACAAAACCATGGTTGCCCCAATGAATATGAATTATATTAGCCCATTTTAATAGCTTTGTATGACGTAGATTGAGCCCAAAAAAACCAGGAGAAAAAAGTTGTTCCTTTTTTTTGAAGTAAACCCAGGTTGGAATTCTATCCAAGGTAGTTACTATAAGACGCCTAAGCTTTTTGATAATACTTTTAGATGTATAATAAAATATTTTTTCATTCGAATTACTTTCATCAATTAAATACAAAACTTTAGAATTTATCCCATATGAACTAAGTGCCTGATGAGTCAGCATTACTGCATAACCGGCACCCGAGTTTTGCGCTGCTGCTGAGATATGAAGAATGTTCATCGAAAATCTTTTTTCATTTACTCGATACAGATCAATTCAATCGTATCTGATGTTGCTCTAACCAAGAGAGTAACACCCCCCATGCCCAGAGTGCCCTTGGCGGCTTGCCCTGGCGAAGCGCACGATTTAAGCCTCGCAGATAAGACGGCTGAAAGATTTTCCGGGCAGCTTCACTGTTCAAGAGCGCCTCAAACCGAGGCTGCAAATCACCTGCCATCCAGCCAATAAATGGCAATTCAAACCCCATTTTCGGTCGTGTTTTCAATTCGGCCGGTATATATTCGGAAACCGCTTCAATAAAAACCCGTTTGGTCTGTTTTTCATCCATCTTGCAGGCCGCCGGCAGCGCGTAGGCAAATTCAACCAAAGGATGGTCCAAAAGCATGGGCCGGATCTCTAGGCTGTGCGCCATGCTCATCACATCCCCGTCACGCAGCAACGTGCTCAACAAATAACCGCTAATCTCCGCATAGCTGGTTTGCTGAACCTTATCCGCGTCAGTCCTCAAAAATCGCTCCTGGCGCCCGGCAAGTCGCTCACGGAAAGACTCACGCCACTCAGGAAGTACCGCACTCTCAAACTCAAAATCACTTAAAATCCGCCTTAGCATTGACAGACGTTGGGCTGATGTCGCAAATTTGAAAAGCAAGCTCTCTGTTATAAAATTTGACCGTAAGCTATGTATTCTTTCTAAAACATTATAGACAATCGGGAATCTATTGGGCGCTAGTCTAGTATCCTTGGCAAGCAAACGAAAATGCGCATAACCTGCAAAGAGCTCATCCCCACCCAAACCTGATACCGCAACTTTAACAGAATGCCGGGCGGCGAGAGAGACTATCCAGGTATTGGTTCCATCAATGCTGGGTTGATCAATATCCTTAATAACACTGGAAAATATTTGTTCTGCATCACCAGTAGCTATTATTACTTCCTCATGCTCACTCCCCAGGTAATCGGCGGCAACACGGGCAAAGGCCCTTTCGTCCATGGCCCGGTGAGCCTTGTCAAAACCCACGGAAAAGGTCTTGATTCTACTGCCGGACGCGCGGCTCATCAGACCCACCACCGCGGTCGAGTCTATCCCACCACTCAAAAAAGCGCCGACCGGCACGTCCGAAACCAGATTATACCGGGCGGCCTCCTTCAGAAGCAGACGTAACCGCTCCGAGGCCTCCCCAAAAGAGATATTGCGCAGTTCTTCCCGCAGGCCAGCAGTCTCCTCGTGCAAATCCCAGTATTTTACCAATCTTCGTTCCCGACCGCGGATTTCTAGCCAATGCCCGGCAGGGAGAGTGCTCGCACCGGCGATGATTGTACGGGGCTGAAATACCGCGCCGACAGCCAAATAATCCAATAGGGCTTCCGCGTCCATACGGCGGTCCAGACAACCGCTTGCCATTAAACCACGCAACTCTGAGGCAAACCAGATTTCATCCTTATGTTCAAAATAAATTAATGGCTTGATGCCTAACCGATCCCGGGCAAGGACAAACACCGGACCGCCGCTTGGAGGTTGCCTGTCTGTCAAGGCAAAGGCAAACATGCCGCGGAATCTCTGAACGCAGCGGGGCCCCCATTGGCAGTAGGCCGCAAGGATCACTTCCGTATCGGAGTTTGAGGTGAAGCGATACCCGTAGCCTTCCAACTCTACACGCAACTCCTTGAAATTATAAATTTCGCCATTGTAGGTGATCCGGAGTCGGCCATCCGCATAGGGCATAGGCTGATGACCGGCTGGCGACGTATCAATAATAGAAAGCCGGCAATGACCGAGCGTGACGGGGATTTCCCTATCACTCCAGATACCGCGGTCATCCGGTCCGCGGTGAATCTGGGCATCAATCATCCGCCCCGCCGCGGCTTCATCTGCAACGCCATATACCCCTGCAATCCCACACATAATCTTTTCTTTTAAACCTTCTCCTTGGTAATTATTACTCTATTCCTGCTTTAAATCATCGAACAATTTAATTAACTGAGGCCCAATGACTGGAATATCATACTTATCGACCACATATGAACGCGCAACGCGACCAACACGCTCACGCAAAAACTGCGAATCTGCCAGTTGTTCGATCACTCGCACCCAATCCGCAGAAGTCTTCGCAAAAAATCCTCTTTCGCCGTCTTTAATAAACTGTGTATTAATGCCTACTGGCGAGCAGACCAACGGTAATCCGCAAGCCATATACATCTTGACCTTATAATTCTCCTTCGCTCTTTCATAGGGGCCGTCGGTTATCGGCATGAGTGCAATATCCGCATTTTTTAAACACTGGACTTCTGTTTGAGCGTCAAACGGAATCCATACATCGCGGATCTCCGGTTCGTTGAAGGAAAACTTTTTGCCCGACACGATTTTCATTACAAAACGTCTCCCCTTCGACAGGATCTTCAGCGGTTCGCGCAACCGTTCTAAATACTGGTGACCATACTCGCTTCCCGACCAGATCAATTGTAACGGCTGATGAATTTCGTACGACACTTTTGCGGTGTAATGGTTGCAATCCACCGCAGACTCAATGAGGGCAACGCGTCCGCAGTATCGTTTGCTATAGTCAACAAGAATGGGATTACCTGCCCACACCGCATCCGCCAAAGCAATCCGTTCCGGGACATACGGAATCCCCTTTTCGTAAACTGCATCATCAAAATTAAAAATAATGCGTTTGTGGCGACGCCTGAGTAACGCTTCAAAAACAGGCTTAACACTCATCGAAATAATTCCCTTGTGAACAATAACAATATGCGCGCCTCTCGTTTTAAACAACACCTCAAAAAACCGTTGAATAGGTAACACCACATACCACATAAGTCGAGCTAATCCCTTTTGGCTAGCTATCCACCAGAACAGTTTCCACGGAAACGGTGGCAACAATATCAGTTCCCACCCCTGAGAGTAAAACCAAGATACAAATTGAGCACCATTGACATGCGCGCTTGGCGAATAGGTGCTTGGCATATCTGTGAACATAATCGCTCGCCGAACGGTATTATATTTAACTACCTCATCTTTTGTGGATATATTG
>JBAXON010000285.1:0-3630 GCA_037133255.1 Deltaproteobacteria bacterium | reverse complement strand
TGGGAAACCAGGAGACTAAAAGGGTCATATACCAGGGAGAATCGTCCTGTGGCTTAGCGGTAATCTTCACATTTTTTTCTCGGAATTGTGTGACCAGTTTATCATCTTTTGGTGTATATGTTTTAAAATCACTACCACTTACCAGTTTCCCGCTGATATTATCACCTTGAATAGTTACTTCACTGATCTCGCCTTTATCCAGATGGGCGATCATTTCACTATAAATTAATTCCTTGGTGGCTGTTTTCGGTTGATTAAAAAGCTGCCAAACAAGTAAAGACACCAGCAGCACAGTAAGTACAAGAGCAATATTCTTCTGAAACGGATTCAATATTTTTCTCCTTAAAATTAGTTATATCAAAAACATATACCAGGTCGCTTTCAAAGGATAACGATACGACAGCAAACTGTTGTGGTCTTTATAATAATATATAAATTAACTCAAATTATTTCTAACAGCCACCGGTAAGGTATATTTTCGTACTTGTTTCAATCCATCAAGTTAATGACCGTCATATACAATTGTCAAGTTTGGAATCAGGGAAATATTGTGTAAATATTTGGTTTGCTGTGTCGATAAACGAATGTCAGCATTAATGCAATGATTTTATGCAAATTAACTCTATCTTAAAACGGCAGTTGAAGTGGCATCCAAACACACCAACTGCCGCGCCTTACAGGGTGGTGTATAAAAATATTTATGATTTCATAATTTCCAAACTAATAATATTTTTTGCTTGCGGGGAGATTTTAACCCGCTCACTCAGATGCATATTTTCTATCCAGATCACAGAGTCCTGATCTACAAGCAGCATGGCTTCATTGCGCCTGTTCCGTGGAATCTTCTGATTAATAATTAACGATTTTATTTTTTGCCGCCCTTTCATGCCCAGCGGTTGAAACCTGTCTCCGTTTCTTCTATTGCGCAACGTAACAGGTTGCTGGATTTTATCAAAATCTAAATAAACTTTATTGGTGAAACTCCTATTCAGAAAGCGCAGCGCAGCGGAATAGGCAAGTTGAACAATCCCGCGCAGCGGAGGGTATAATACCCCGCAGCTTTTTACGAAATGTTTCCAAAGCTTGCTTTGCGGCTCATACCCGTGAATTTTACTTTGCAGATCCATTTTGCCTCTTGTTATCTTTTCTACGCTAATCGTCCGGTTGATTTCTTTAACATGGATTACACAGGGAATATTAATGGGGTATTCATAGTCAACTTGCTTCAACCCAGGATTATCCCGCGTAAGGATTAATTTATCATATTCTCTCCTCGCTTCAATTGCAAGAGGAAGGGAAATTCTTTTGCCTGACTCTGCTAACTGCACCAATCTATCCAGAGCTTTGATGTTGCTAAACGAAAAACCATTCTTTTCCGGACTCAGGCTTTCTAATATTTCCTTAAACAACCTCGACCGGATAGCAGGCGCCAATCCCTTTAGATACTCGATATTCAGAGATATTCCATCAGGCTGATTTTGAATATGTTTTGATTGCAAAACTTGCTCAACGGAATTGCGGATCAACTCATCATCCAGACGGAGTGTTTCAGCCATTTGCGCCAGATTTTCTACAATTTTTGGATTAAATTTTTCTTTCAAATATGGAATTAGTTCGGAACGTATTTTATTGCGCAGATAAATGCTACTCTCGTTTGAGCTATCATGGCAATAGGATAATCCTGCTTCACTTAAAAAGCCAATAATTTCATCTCTAGTTATTTCAATCAGAGGACGGATGAATTTCCCCTCACGCATCGGCAGAATACCTCTTAAACCCTCTAATCCACTGCCACGTAATAGATTTAACAAGACCGTTTCAGCTTGATCCTGAAGATTGTGTCCCAGCGCGATCTTTTGCGCGTTATTATCTTTGGCAACTTTATTTAAAAATTGGTATCTTTCTTGCCGATAAAAATCTTCCGGTGAGACGCCTTTTTGCCGCAGTTTGGAATCCATTTTTCCTGTTACAAAAATCAATCCCAATTTTTCCGCTATTGCTTGAGAATAATTTTCGTCTTCATCTGAGCTTGTTCCCCTCAATCCGTGATTGAAATGCGCAACAATAATATCAAAATCAAGTTCTTTTGATATTTGAGCAAGGGCTGCCAGAAGCGCCGTAGAGTCCGGTCCGCCGGACAGAGCTACAACAACACGATCACCTTTTTCGAGCAGCTTATATTTTTCTATGGTTTTTATAACTTTTTTTATCATATTTAGTCCCGTGTCCCTACCAACTACGTTGGCGGGATTGTTCCTATTGCGCTTCCTATAGTCAGCGAGAGTCACAATCGCTTCGCTCCTGGGATTATTCAACTAACGCTTTAAACTTCGCTGCGCTCGTTTTCAGCGAGTTTCATTAACTGAATAAAGTATTTACTTCCAAAAGATTTTCAACATAATAATCAGCATTCAGGTTTATCAGATCCTGTCTATTGCCCAGGCCATTGAGATAAGCGCAACTTAAGATTCCTGAATTTTTTGCCACAAGAATATCATTTATGCCATCACCAATGATGACGGTTTTTTCTTTAGCTGTGCCATATTTATTCAATACAAGATCAACTACACGGGAATCCGGCTTTTTAAAGGGAGTGGAATCAGAACCAATAATTTCTACAAAATATTTTTCAATATCTAATCCTTGCGCTATCGGTATTGTGTACTTATACCGCTTATTCGTCAGGATGATCTTCGTCTTATCGGCAAAATGAATTAATACGTCTTCGACTTGATGATATAGTGTTGCATTGTCTAATAGATGGGTACTGTAATATTGGGTGAAAATATCGAGTGCTTTTTCATGATGATTAACATTTCCCTGCCCCAATGCTCTCTCGATTAGTTGGTTAATTCCATCTCCGACAAAACTGATAATTTCCTCTTTCGTCCGCTCTGGAAGTAGCAAAGCTCTCAACATAAAATTTATCGCTTGAACTAAATCAGTGCCAGTCTCCACAAGAGTGCCATCGAAATCAAAAATGAGCAAATCTACTTTTTTCATTATTTCACCTATGTATATATAGCGAATTGAGTCATTAAATACAAGATGGAATATAGTTTGACTGTGATCATTAGCTGTGCTAATTCAAATCAACCGCTTGGATCCCTTATATTGACTGAGACGGTATTGATTATTCAATAACTAACTGTCGAACAAAATATAAAGGTCTTCCTCACAGCGGAAGGCCTTTATTCATATGAAGAAACGACATTTCAATAAATTTTCCATAATTGGCGCTGGCATGGTGGGAACAGCCATTGGTTATTTACTAAAAAAAGCCGGCTGCGAAATTGTGGCTATTGCCGATAAATCCGCTGCCGCTTTGCAAAGGGCTCATTCTTACACAGGCGGGAAAACTTACCGCAAACCGCAAGAAGTTTTACATGATGCCGACTGTATCTTAGTTACTACTCCTGACGATATTATTTTATCCGTCTGCAAGGATATCGCGTGCGCTCCTTCAATTAAAGGTAAATACATTTTTCACATGAGTGGCGCAGGTGGCCTGGATCTTCTTGAACCGGCAAAAAAAGCGGGGGCGGCTGTTGGCAGCATTCATCCACTGCAGAGTTTCTCTTCCATTGATAATGCCATAAAAAATATCCCCTCAAGTTATTTTGGAATTAC
>JBAXON010000284.1:0-3677 GCA_037133255.1 Deltaproteobacteria bacterium | reverse complement strand
GATTTATGAGTCATCGTACTTTTTTAATCCACCCCTTCGGTAACATTTTATTTGAGGCAATTCGGCAAGCTATATCTGCTCGCAATTTGGAGCTGGCGGGTCTATGATTACCCCCCCCTGTACTTTCGCACACTTGTGTTAGCTAAAAATAAATGTTAAAAATATATAGTGAATTTGTATCCACAAGTTAAAAATTAAAAATTTTATTTAATTGGTTGGTAAACAGCATTTTTCAATGCTGTAAAAGTTGCCCGGGGGCAGTTAATGAAAACGAGTGTTATAATTTGTTTCTATGAAAAACCGGCTTATCTGAAATGCTGTCTTGATTCACTAATGAATTGCACAGATGATTTCGATGAAGTTGTTATAGCAGATGATGGTTCCAGCGAGATTGTCGTGAGTGAAATAAAAAGATGTATTGCCGATTATTCTTTCCCGATCATTCATGCTTGGTATCCCCGGAAAGGCCCCTGCCGCGCCGCTGGTCGAAATAATGGCATACGGCATGCTACGGGTGATTACCTTGTTTTTATTGATGCCGATTTTGCCGTCCTGCCTTACGCTATAAAAAGTCATGTTGGTGCAGCCAAACCCGGATGGTTTGCTGCTGGTCGTTGTAAATATTTGGCTGAAGAGCAAACCAGGCGCTTATTATCGGAGAGGATGTCCTCTGATTTACTGGAAAAAGTTTATTTGGAATTACCGGATGAACCAATTTTTAAAGAGCATCGAGAATTTGTCCGTTATGGAATTTTGCGGAAACTGAGATTGGCCTCAGCCCGGAGACAGACATTTGGTGGCCATTTTTCCATTCACAAAAAGGATATAGAATCTGTCAATGGATATGACGAAAACTATATTGGTTGGGGTGGTGAAGATCAGGATATAGCTATGCGGTTAGTCATGGCAGGATTTCGGGGTACTTCAGTTATTAAGAGCGCCCGTATATTGCATTTCTGGCATCCGAAGGATATGGGGGACAAGCCCTGGTGTGAAGGTAAAAACACGGGATATTTTTTCAGAAAAAATATCCCTATATATTGTGATAATGGGTTGATAAAAACTTAAAGTAACTTCAAATCATTAAAGTATTCGTAAAGTGGAAACATTAAAAGAAATTGCTAAAAAAATTTCACATTACATGCTGGATTATTTAAAAAAACGAATAGGTCATGCAATATGGACAAAATTTCCATTGGTATCACGACGTTTGAAAATAGGTTTGATCGTTATTTTGTACCGTTGCTATCCAAGCTGAAAGATTATGTGCCGGAAAATGAAATCATCGTCGCGATAAATGGCGAACATCAGCAGGAATTCAATGAAACCTATCGACATCTGCTATTAGAGTTTATCTCTCGTCATACAAAAGTTTATCCGATTATGTTTCCCCATTTCAGGGGACTATCGAAGTTGTGGAACAGTATTCTCATTCATGCCACACACGATTACGTCCTCCTGATAAACGACGATATCATGATAAACGATCCTTCTTTTATGAACAATATCTGTTCGGCGATTGACAAGAATAGAGGAAGATCGTTTCTGATCAATAAATCTTGGTCGCATTTTCTAGTGAATAGAGCAGAAATTGACGAATTGGGTTATTTCGATGAACGTCTGTTGGGCATTGGTGAGGAAGATGGCGATATGACGTGGCGTTATCTGTCTCATTTCGGAAGAGAGATAAGCAGTTTCAAGATTAAGGGATTCGTTAATTATGCTGAAGATACAGTCAATACCTATAAACCAACCAATATTAAATGCCATTCGGGAAGCAAATATAGTCTTTTCAATCGCAAATTCATGTTTGCCCATAAATATCGTCCCGATCCGGCGGGAATAAAAGGGATGTTTGATGAACCGGTCAGTTTGAAAGACTACGGGAAAGAACAATATCCGAACGAACGTTTCTATCACTTACACAAGGAAGATATTTAGTTTCATAAGCCCACTTCGATTTTTTCAGTAACTGAATATATGTTTGATTGCAAGGTATCGACGGCGGGCAGTTCAAAAGATAATTGGATATTGGCCAGTTCCTGGAAATGGTGTACGCGACGATCTGAAAATAGCAGAATTCTAACTTCAAAAGCTGTATTGGATTGTACTTAAAATTAAACAATTGTTGCAGAGGAGTTTTTAATGCGTAATTTGATATTTGGCTCGGAAGGGTTTGTTGGTAATCCTTTGGCCCTTTATTTGGAGGAATTGGGGGAAGAAGTCGTACGCTTCGACATCAAACGTAATCCTTTAGAAGATTTACGTCAGTGCCGTATAGATCTTTCAGGTATCGATCGTGTTTATTTTTTGGCATGGGAGGTGGGTGGCGCCAAGTATCTGTACGAACAGGACTCGCAATTTCATCAACTGGATTGGAACTTGAGACTATTAATCAATGTCATGCCGCAGTTACAAGCTAGTCAGATTCCGTTTCTTTTTATATCAAGTCAGTTGGCAGAAGAATATGATACTGTATATGGTGTAACAAAGCGACTTGGTGAAGTGTGGACCCACCTGATGAATGGGGTGCGAGTGAGACTTTGGAATGTGTATGGACCTCTAGAGAAACCATCGCAACGTACACATGTCATTAGTGACTTTGTTCACCAGGCGGTTATAGATAAACGAATCGTAATGCTGACTACAGGTGATGAAAAACGTCAATTTATCCATATTAATGATGTTTGTCGAGCTTTTCATAAGGCTCTAGATTTGAATCCTAAGGGTATCTACGATGTCAGTAGTTTTGAATGGGTTAGCATAATGGATGTTGCTAAGATTATTGCTGAAGAAGCAGGTGCAGAGATTGTGGCCGGTCAGAAAGTTGGAGACACTCCTATTACGCCCATGAAAGGCCGCGTTCCCGGCTGGCTGCCGGAAGTAGATTTACAACAAGGTCTGTGCCGGATGGTCAATGAGTTGCAATCAAGTCTGAGTGTGAAAAAAAGCAAATGATTAAAGTTTGATGACGGAATCAGTCAAAATCGCGAATGGATGGGTCATACATGCTAGTTAGAATTGTTAAGAGCTGGAAAGGGCAAGATTTCTTACGTCAGACACCCGAAGGGAAGGGATTGTGGGACGGCATTCAATTTACTTTTGATCCTGTCGATGAATGTGACGTGCTGATCATGCTCAATAACCAGATGAAGACAGATGTTATCTGCCGATGTCCTCAAGAAAATGTTTGGGCAATCATGCAGGAACCGTACATGAAGGGTCACAGTGATTGGATGGTGGAAGGGCATGAAGCTTTCAATAAGGTGTTTACAAACCATATTACTTCAGATAATCCCAAATATGTTATCTCACATCCCGCTGACCCATGGCATGTAGATAAAACTTTTGATGAGCTGACGACCATCGCCATGCCTTCTAAAAGGAAAGAGTTATCCTGGATTGCCGGCAATCCCAGCGATTTGCCCGGACATTTTAAAAGGTTGTCATTTTTGAATTTTGTCCGAAAAGATACCACTCTGGATATTGATTATTATGGACGGGCCATTCGCTTTATTGAAGATAAATGGGAAGGACTGGCACCATATAAATATTCCATTGTCTTACAAAACAGCAGCAGTCCTGATTACTGGACGGATATGGTTGCCGATAGTTTTTTGTCCTGGACCATTCCGATTTATTATGGATGTACGAATCTGGAGGATTATTTCCCTGAA
>JBAXON010000283.1:0-3727 GCA_037133255.1 Deltaproteobacteria bacterium | reverse complement strand
GTAGCGCGACAATAGTAAAATGGTGATCAAAAATCGGCGCGGGATTACAAAGAATTAGATAACTATTGCGGTATAAAATGCCCTGCTGCTTGTCGGGAAGATTATCGGCGCATAAAAAACAGGGGCGGTTTTTAATCGTTTCCGAATCCACCGCGGCACCACTGCTTACGGCGCGATGAGGATTGTATTGCAGCTGAACACTATAACTACCGCAGATAATTTCCCTCGTGCGCAAAGAAGCCAAATCATTGCAGGCTTCAGTAAGCCTTGTCCAGCTTTTCTTCTGCGCTTCAAATAATTTTTCGCAGAGATCGGGCAGCGTCAAATTATCTTTATCTGGATATTCGGCAAAAATATGATTTCCCAAAAAATCTCCTTGATGCAATTCTAAGTCAATAAAAAAGCTAATGCAAGCAATAATCATTAATGTTTTTTCCCCGGTATTTATGATATTCTGAAGTTGTTATGTGGGAGCTGCTTGTAAGAAAGAGGGAGGAATTTAGAGTGAAGAATCTAAGGATGCCAATCATCTTGGTTTACTTAATGTGTTTGGGGCTTTCCATTGCTTGGGCGGCGGAATCGCATCCGAAGTACGGTCCGAAGGCGATGCCGCTCATCCGGGACAATCAGTATTTCAGAGGGGCGGAGGCAAAGGATTTCTGGAGCCTTATCCCTTTCTATGCTCCGCAGACGAATGAATACTCCTGTTCGGTTGCATCTGTTGCCATCGTTTTCAACGCCATGGCCAAGCGCCGCGACGGAATTCCGGACACAGAGATGAATATCACCCAGGACATGCTTCTGGACAGCGTTAAGGACGTGCCCATTCGGGCACTGGTTTCCAAAGAGGGGTTTTGGGGAAGGCATGGGTTGACCTTGGAAGAACTTCGGATAGTGACCGAGCAAGCTGCCCGCGCACATGGTTTTAAGGCGATTGTCACGGCCTATTCGTTTAAGAACCGTTCCCTGGATGAGCTCCGGGCTATTCTTCGAGCCAACGAAGATGATTCCATGGACTTCTTGATGGCGCATTTTATTCAGGATGACCTGACCGGTGCCCAGGGTGGGCATTATGCGCATATCTCGCCAATCGGGGCCTATGACGGTAAGTCCCGTCGCGTGCTGATTCTTGATGTGGACAGAGACTGGTATTCCCCATATTGGGTGCAGGATGAGGATCTGCTTGCGGCCATGAACCGCGAAACGAAGCCATTAGGAGCGGGCGGTTTTGTCCGTGTACGCTTTGAGGCTGGTATCCAGAACCTGCTAAAATGACTGGATTCCGGATCAAGCGACTGTGTCACAATTAACTTTTGTCCTTGCGAATGTGCGATTGTAGGCCGCGTGACCACACGCGGCGAAACAAAAATCGCCGGGTCAGGTGACCCGGCCTACATTGCTTCATCATTAATGCCTTCGGAGGAATCAAGTAACATGGTTATTTTTTTCGGTGGTTATATAGGGTCAGGAAAAACAACCCTGGCCAAGGCGATAGCTGAGAAAATCGGCATAATAGATTATGAGGTTGACGCTGTGAAAAAGGCGGTTGTAGCCGAGGATTCTCAACTGCAGTATTACGTCCGCAACAACATACCTTTCCCTGATGAAGCGCGAATCAAAATGTTCTTAAGGGTGGTTGATGATTTTGAAAGGCTGTGCAAAACAAACAAATGTATTATTGTGGACGAGACCCTTCATAAAAAATCTTTGCGCGGAATTCTTTACGATGGTGCCAGGCGTTATTTTGGGGAATATATTGTAGTGTGGATCCAGGCCAGCGAGGCGACAATAAAGGAAAGATTAATGAGTAGCCAAAGGGTGGACCATGTTCTTGGAGATCCCTATGGCATGCACCTTTCCCTGAAGAAAGTATTTGATGATCTTGACGAAGCAGATATTGTCTTTGAGAACAATGGATCAATTACTGACGCAGTGGAAATCCTGGGGCGAATGATTGAGTCCAAAATAGCCAATGCAACGACAGGGAGTTCTTCTGTAAAAATGTAGGGCGCATTTCCCCCGGCATCCCCAGGCATTCGCCGGGTCAGGTGACCCGGCCTACATTATCATTTTTGTTTTTTGTAGGCCGGGTGCCCTCACCCGGCGAATGATCTACAAAAAAGGCCGCCCCTTGTGAAGGGAGCGGCCTTGGAAATTATACTTGAAAAATAAGGGGTTAGAATGAGAACTGAATACCGGCGTTTTACACCGGGATTATATTCTAACCTTGCGGATTAAAAACTATACGAGAATCCCGCATTTGTGGTGAAGGTATTGGTGCTTTGTCCCACACCCAGCCCCACTCCTGCCGCTACGCTGACATTATTCCATATTGCTGCCTTAACGCCTATGGCTACGGCGCTGCAACCTTCAAAGTAACCATAGCCAGCGCCGATGGCAAAATTCTTTCCGGGCATCGTGGCGGGAATCGCCGACAATGCGGATACAGAGGCAATGCCGATATTGGCTTTTTGCAATTGACGGAAATTTACCGCATCGAAATCAGCGGTGCCATCTGCAACACCGGTGACCTTAACCGGAGCGCCGGTTTGCGCGTTGCTGAAGCGAGCACCATTGTCGTCCAGCACCAACGAGGTGGAGTGAACGCCGCCGGACAGGGTGGTCCCTGTTTCATTAACTACAACACCGTGATTGTCGCCGATACCATTGGTCACAAGCAGAGATGCTGTGGTCTGCCCCACAGTGCCATTTATGATCTTGCCATTGGCATCCGTCCCGACACCGGCACCGCCGCTATTAACGATGTTCATCTGGCCGGTTGTTTCCTGGCTGCCGATTATTGACGCGCCTGAAGTTACCGTGGTAGTCGCGGATGTGTTGGATGTGTACACCAGCGTGCCGTTGATGTAGGTGTTACCGTTGATCAATGTATTGCCTTCCAGACGGTTGACATATGTTGCGCCAGCGATGTTCTGTCGGCTGGTGTTATCGCCCCGGTTATTTAACTGCCCGGCCAAGGTGGCAGGATCCATGCTCAGTGTACCTGCGGTGCTCGTGGTGGTAAAACCACTGGCGGTTGCGCCAGAACCCGAGCGCAGACTGGCGGTGCCATTGGCAATGGAAAGAGTGCTGTTGCCGCCCTGAACAGTTGCCGTGGTTGCCGTGTTGGTGTTGCCGATATTGGTAGAAGAAACACCTGCGCCGGTGCCAATGTTATTGATCACAGTTCCTGCATTGGCGGCGCTGGCTGTACCAAAACTGTTGGTCGTCGTGCTGCCAGCAACGCCTGCCGAACCGATGCTGTTGTTGGTTGTACCTGCGCCACCTGCGCCAATGGTGTTAGTTGTCGTGCTGCCAGATACGCCAGCTACACCGGACCCGATGGTATTGGTTACATTGCCGCCGCCACTACTTGAACCAAAAGTGTTGCTGACAGTTCCTGTACTTAAACTACCGGCACCTATTACGTTGGTTACCGCTCCAGTTGCGGAACCACCGGAGCCGAAATTGTTACTTACTGTGCTTGCGGATGTGCCGGCATTGCCGATTATGTTAGTGACCGCGCCGCTGCCTGCTTGTGCATCGCCGAAGTTGTTAGTTACCGCCCCGCCCTGCGTGCCGCCGCTACCGATAGTGGTGGAAGTTGTGCTTCCTGCAACCCCTCCCGTACCTATGGTCGTGCTGGTTGTGCTGCCGTTTGCACCGCCTGCGCCGATTACAGTGCTCGCGGTACTGCCGGAAACGCCGCCTGCGCCAATGTTGGTAG
>JBAXON010000282.1:0-3733 GCA_037133255.1 Deltaproteobacteria bacterium | reverse complement strand
CTTGCCGATGTCTTGTGCTTTTTGTTTTCTGTCCCACGGGCAACCCTCAGGGGAACGCAGTTTTTTTATCAGCGCGATTAGTTCTTGCAGCTCTTTTTGAGCTTCAGGTGCTTCATTCATGATTTTTATATTAGCCTTCACTGCGATAAAATGTAGGGGAATATTTATTTGAGAGGCCATTCATTGCGCGCTTGCAGAACTTCCTTGAAAGCGGCAAGCGCTTCATTGACCGCTGGCATACCGGCATAAGTTGCAACCTGGAAGAAAATTTCGACAAGCTTTTGTGGATCACAACCGACATTCAATGCCGCGTTGGCGTGTACTTTAAGCTCGTCTTTTGCCCGCAAGGCGGCAAGCATGGCGCAGGCGGCCATCTGTCTTTCCTGTATAGGCAGAACACTGCGTGAATACAAATTGCCGGTGATGAAACGGGAAAAATCGTTGGCCAGATCGTGATCAAATTCCCGCCATAAAGAGTAGGGGCGATCCAGTTTCGCGCCGCCTGCAAAAAGTTTTTCCGCTGTTTTTTGAGTTCTTTCTTTTAATTCCTGATCAGTCATTATATCTTTTCCGCCTTATGATTAGTGAAACTTCAATTCCGAAAACGCAGTAACCTAAGGGTATCTGCGACGCAGCGGAATTGGTAAGTTGAACAATCCCGCGCAGCGGAGGGTATGAAACCAAAAAGTTGCTTTGGGTTTCATACCCGTGGTTTAACAATAAATATATCTTTTTCTCTGTCCTGAAAATATACATGATGATAAAGTGAGCTGCCGATCTGCTCAAAAAAAGATTCACCATCTTTACGGCATTGCGGACAGCAGCGGTTCGGCAGAATGACGGCAAATATTTTTTTACCGGTGTCGGCAGCCGAATTAATCATCACCAACCCCCCGCAATCATCGCAGACGCGGACGGACTCCGTTTGTCTCTCTGTTATATTGTCCGTGTCATAGTAGATATTTTTCTCACGCCGGAAATAAGAGTTTGTGCCCACAGTCTGCGCTTTTAATTTTTCTTTGCGTTTCCAAAGGCTTAATATATTCTGCGCTTCCTTTTCAATGATGCGAGTGATATCCGCTGATTGCCGGAGTTTCTCGGCATAATAATCCGGTTCGCGCACATGGCTGTAATCCAGTCCGGCCATCGCCAGGATTATTCCGACATTGACGTAAGGAAGAGCTTTCTCAATGGAATAGCCGCCTTCAAGTACAGCTATATGGGGTGCCAGTTTTTCATTAAGCAGGGCGTACCCGTTGGCGCTGAAACGCATATCAGTGATCGGATCGCTGTAATGGTTGTCCTGCCCGGCGGAGTTGATAATTATTTCCGGTTTAAATTCATCCAGGATAGGCAGGATGACGCGATCCAGCACATATAAAAAACCTTCATCGGATGTGTGAGGCGGTAGGGGGATATTGATTGTTGCTCCCAGAGCGTTGGGGCCGCCGAAGTCTTCGCTGAAGCCGGTTCCCGGATAGAGAGTCCGGCCATCCTGATGAATAGATATGCACAAAACATCAGGATCATTCCAATAAATATCCTGTGTGCCGTCCCCGTGATGACAATCGGTATCAACGATGGCAACTTTTTTTATGCCGTAGGTATGACGGATATACTCAACCATTACTGCTTCTATATTGATGTTGCAGAAGCCTCGCGCGCCGTGCGCCACAAGCATGGCGTGATGTCCGGGCGGTCGCACCAGCGCAAAGGCGTTGTCCACTTCGCCCGTAAGAACTTTTTGGGCTGCGGTGATCGCGCCTCCGGCGGAGATAAGATGAGATGATGTGGTCAGATTCTGCGCGTCGGGAACGCAGATGTGGGCGCGGTTGACATCGGCGTATGTAGCAATGCCCGGTTTGAATTCCTTAATGTTGTCAAAATCTAAAAGACCTTCTTCCAAAACCTGATCCTGGGTATAAAGAAGACGCTCTTCTCTTTCCGGATGCGTTTCCGATATTGCCCAGTCAAAAGCGGGAAAGAAAATCAAACCTGTTTTTTTCTCTTTAGGGGGCATATGTTTTTACCTCGCATCCCTTGCTGATATCAAACCTGGTTTTATCTGAATTTTCACGCGGATATTTTTACCTGTTTTACAAAAGTCTTTAATCATGTTGAACTCCTGAGCTTCCGTTACTTCCATAATCATGTCTGCCTGCTCTGCGCCCAGCTTTTCCGCTTTTTCCCGCAGCGCTTTTTTACCGGCGCTGATTGCGTCATCCATTGTAAAATCGCGCGGGATTTTCGTCACAGTTCCTTCTTCGCTGATAATCAATTCTCTTTTTTCCGTATCCGCAAGAAGAGTAATTTCCGCCGTTGCTCTGGCAAGTGCCGCCCCCAAAGCGTTGGCGACTTCGAAATGTTCTGGAATTATGTACGGGTAGCCCAGAAGTTTGGCAATATCGGGCGCAAGGGCTGAAGGGCCGCCCACTACATAAAGTTTTTTCGGATTGATCGTTTTACCTTCCAGCAGTTCATGAATGGTGTAAACTGGTTTGTTGTTGACTTCATTCATTACCTGTTTGACATTGTCGGCAATGATCGCCACCGTCTTGTCCAGAATCGCGCGGGCTGTGGATACGATATCCAGGTTGATATTTTTAGCCAGTGGCGCAAGGGCATCCATCGCTTTTTGTTTTGAGCCGAGATCCGTCATATCCATGACGATCATCGCATCCGTCGGTGTAGGTATTTCTCCACCTAAGGCCGCAGCCGGTCCTCTTCTTTCCGGGCCGATACAAATATTGCCGTTTTCGATACGGACGGAACTATCGCCACCAACGCCTATTGATTTGGTGTAGAGACCGCGAATTAATGTTTTTCTTTTATTGATTGTTATTCCATTGGGTTCCAGGAGTGGATCGCCTGCGGCAAAGACAGAAATATCTGTGGTTGTGCCTCCAATGTCGAGTGCCACAGCATCTTCAGTAATTTTTGCTGTGGCCAGAAGCCCCATGATACTGGCAGCCGGACCGGAGTGTATCGTCTGCACCGGGCAGGACAGGGATTGATCAATCAGGATCGTACCGCCGTCAGCTTTTAAAATATACACGGGAATGTCTCCGCCTACCCGTTTGACAAATTTTTTAACTTCATTGACAAAATTTCCATAGATTTGATTAATGGCGGCATTAAGATAAGTGGTGGCGATACGACGCGGGAAATTCAGCCTTCCGGATAACCGGTGTCCTAAGGAAAATTGTCTTTGATCGTTTCCTAAAATTTTAGCTATATCGAGTTCTTGCTTTGGGTTTCGGGAGGAGAACTTACCCACTATGCCTACCTGACGAATGTTTTCCCGTTGCAAATTTTGTCCTATCTGCCCGATTTCATCCTTATTAACCGACTGAACCTCAACACCGCGGTGATTGATGTAGCCGCTTATAAAAAAAGCGTCCTTGTCCGTATTTAAGGTTGAGGGAGCAAGCCCAGGGCCGCCAAGTAAAACCATGGCAACACGGTCGATTTTATTTTGGATAATGGCGTTGGTGGAAACAGTTGTGCTTAGGACAATCCTCCTGATATTGCTTATGTTTTCATCGGCAATAATTTTTTGGGCAGCAGAAAGAAGAGAAGATAGAATATTGGCGTTATCGGTGGGGACTTTCGCTTTTTTCTTTAGTAAGGAATTTTCTACAAGTACTGCATCTGTATGGGTTCCACCAACATCAATACCAAGAATCATTAATATTGCCTTTTGAGTTATTTTTCGTTTATATATATTTTAAAA
>JBAXON010000281.1:0-3736 GCA_037133255.1 Deltaproteobacteria bacterium | reverse complement strand
TGGGACGGGCAAAAATATACCGATCCGAAAAAGGCTATCGGATATTTGAACAATGCTATTAAGCTGCAGCCGGATTATGCTCAGGCTTACTACAACCGTGGTAATGCTTATTATAGTCTTGGCTTATTTCAGCGTGCCATCAAAGACTATAATGAAACAATCCGACTGAAACCCAAAGATATAGATGCCTACTACAACAGGGCAAATGCTTATTTTTATCTGGGTAACAATAAGCTGGGCTGTCTTGACGCGGAAAAAGCGTGCGAATTGGGAGATTGCAAATTGTTAGAAGTGGCTAAAGGCAAGAGAACCTGCCGCTGATTCAAAAGTTCTAACCAGTAATAAGATAGACCAGAGAATATCATTGTCATTTCCATGTTCGTTGCCCGTATTTACTATAATCTGCGTGTTTACTTTTTTACTTATTATAGAGTATAAATTGCACCGTGAAAAAAATATCCTGGCAAGAGTCAATGGAATAGAAAATGTCAATCGGAAAGCTCAAGACAATGACGCCTGACCAGGCAGTCAAAGTAATCAAATCAGGTGATCATATACATCTAAGCAGTGTGGCAAGCTCTCCGCAGTGTCTGATTAATGCCATGTGCGATCGGGGACGCGCGGGTGAATTCCGCGACGTTCATATACATCATCTTCATACTGAAGGACCTGCCCCTTATGCCAATTCAGAGTTTGAAGGTATTTTTCAGTTAGATTCTTTTTTTGTCGGGGATAATGTGCGCCACCAAACCCAGGCAGGCTTTGCCGATTACATTCCTGTGTTTCTTGGAGAAACCCAGCGTCTTTACCGCGAAGCTTATCTGCCTTGTAATGTTGCAATGGTTCAGGTTTGCCCGCCGGATGAAAACAGTTATGCATCATTGGGAACATCGGTTGACGCAACTCTTGCCGCAGTTGAAACTGCTGACATAGTAATCGCTGTTATCAATCCTAATGTCCCGCGTACATTCGGTGATGCTTTGATTCCTGTCAGTATGATTGATATACTTGTTGAAGATGATGCTCCTCTGCAATCGTCTCAATTTTCAATGCCGGATAAAATAGAGACGGCAATCGGTAAGCATTGCGCTGGTCTTATTGAAGATGGTGCCACATTGCAACTTGGTATCGGCGCAATTCCCAACGCTGTGCTTAATCAACTCGGCGGGCATAAAAGTCTGGGCATCCACACGGAGATGTTTGCTGATGGAGTGATTCCTCTTGTGGAAAGCGGCGTTATTAACGGCGCAGACAAGATGATCGATTGCGGAAAGATGGTGGCTACTTTCCTGCTGGGCTCGCAAAAATTATATGATTTTGTTCATAATAATTCGCAAGTGATCATGATGGATGTTGGCTATACAAATGATCCTTTCATTATTGCCAAAAACCAGAAGGTTACTGCCATAAATTCTGCTTTGCAAATTGATCTTACAGGTCAAATATGCGCCGATTCTTTAGGAATAAAATTTTACTCAGGCGTTGGTGGACAAGTAGATTTTGCCTACGGAGCGTCGCGTTCTCAAGGTGGCAAGTCAATTATTGCCATGCCATCCGTTACAGGTAACGGCACAAGCAAGATAGCGCCTGTATTGCACACAGGTGCCGGAGTGGTCACAACACGCGCACACATACACTGGCTTGTGACTGAGTATGGGGCGGTCAATCTTTATGGCCGGTCACTTCAGGAACGTGCCCGACTGATTATCAGCATAGCTCATCCTTCCCACCAGGAGGCGCTTGATCAGGCAGCGTTCGAACGCTTTGGCTCACATTATCATTATACCGGTAAATGATGAAAGAAGGCCTCATAACCACTAAAATCCAAGTGGTTATGAGGCCTCTGATGGTTTAGATTTTTATAATATGGAAGATGTAATCACGGGCATGAGCCCCAAAGCAAGCTTTGGAGTATCATACCCTCCGCTTTGCGGGATTGTTCAACTTGCCAATTCCGCTGCGCTTCGCTTTCGGAATTGGAGTTTCACAATCAATTTATTCCACGGTTACAACAAAGTTATTTCTTCTGTTTTTCGCCCATGCTTCTTCATTATGGCCGGGATCGATAGGACGATTTTTGCCATAGCTAACCGTTTTTATACGCTTTTTATCAACACTTAAACTGACTAGATATTTCATTGCTTCTTTTGCTCTTTTATCCCCAAGAGCCATGTTATACGCGTCAGACCCTCTCTCATCACAATGCCCTTCAATAACGACTGTCGATTTCTTGTTTTTCAATAAATAGCTTGCATTGACTTTGAGATTTTTCTTATCGTTGGCGCGAAGAGCATATTTATTGTAATCAAAATAAACAGCTTGAAGCTCACTGCTTGCATTTTGCGTGTCACTTGTAGATGCTGCTTGCTGACTCAGCGTTCCTTCTTGAGTAGCTGAAGAAACCGCCGCCCCATCACTCTGAATTACCTGCTTCTTATCGCATCCTGTATAAACTCCGACAACAATAACTAAAAACAAACCAATAATTAAATAAAATCTTTTCATCCTTTAGTTCCTCCTTATTAAATTATTTGCAAAGATACTACATAGTTTATTTTTCAACTGCAAGCATTTTTTTAAGCATTTTAGCAAATATAATTAAACAATTGCAATTTTGGGGCTATTGTAATAAATTTATATTAGTGTGGGTGCCGAATAAGGCTGAGATTATACCCTTTGAACCTGACGCGGATAATGCCGGCGTAGGGAGTGGCGACAGTCAAAATTAGTAGAACCATATACCATCAGGGTATGGCTCTTATTGTTTGGGTAATGGGAAGTGAGTATGTCGCAAATAGTAAATATAGTTAGTGGCGGCCGCATAGGGGATCGCGATTTTTTCCGGAAGAAAATCTCCCGAATGGAAAATGTCCTGATCATTTGTTGCGATGGCGGCGTGCGTCATTTGCAGCAGACAGGGATCAAACCGGATGTAATCATCGGCGATATGGATTCCATTGATTCTGACCAACTGGAAAGTTATTCCCGTCAGGATGTAAAGATAATAAAATATCCGGCAAGCAAAGACTTTACCGATACGGAACTGGCGCTTGATTATGCCATAAATCTCAAACCTGCGGTAATATACATCTGGGCTGCGCTGGGTGGAAGGCTTGATCATACTCTTTCCAACTTGTTTTTGCTGGAAAAGACTAAAGCCCTTCCCATCAAGGCTTATCTGATTGATGAATATTGTGAAGTTTTTCTGCTGAGTAGCGATGTCACAATCAACGAGTCAGCAGGTCAAACAGTTTCTCTGATCGCGCTCAGTCCGCAAGTTGAAGGGATAGCTCTCCGTGGTTTTCTATATCCTTTAGATGATGCAATATTAAGGATGGGTGAATCGCGGGCAGTAAGCAATATTATTAATGACGATGAGGCGAAAATCAGTGTGCGTTCGGGATGTTTATTGGTGATCCGTTATTGGCAGAAAGATATTTTTCCGGAGGCATTGTAGCTGATGAAACCGGTTAGGATATTATGCGTAGGTGGTTCTGATTCCAGCGGCGGTGCTGGTATTCAGGCGGACTTGAAGGCGGTGAGTGCCTGCGGTTGTTATGGTATGAGCGTTATTACCGCAGTGACTGTGCAAAATACTTGTGGTGTTGAGTCTATTTATCCTGTCCCGCAAAAAATAATTTTAGCGCAGTTGGACTGCGTACTTCGCGATATTGGCGCAGACGCGGTTAAAACCGGCATGCTTTTAACAGTTGGAGCAATCGATTCAGTTGTTCAG
>JBAXON010000280.1:0-3745 GCA_037133255.1 Deltaproteobacteria bacterium | reverse complement strand
GATAGCGCAGTGGGTAAACATGCCAACTGCATTATCCGCCTTTTTTTCAATAATCTAAAACATCTGTTTGCCATTTATTTATGGTTGAAGTATAAGAAACTTCGATTGAAAAAATAGGGGGTATTTCTATGCAAGCCGTATCTATGCGAATCTTCCTTATCTTGTTTTTGTTTGCAGTAATCAATCCAAATATCCTTCCGGCTGCTTCAGAGAAGCGCACAGCACTTGTCATCGGCAACGGCGCATATAGTTCCAATCCACTAAAGAATCCGGTCAATGATGCGGCGGATATGGCCACCATGCTCAAGAAGCTTGGGTTTTCCGTGACGCTCAACAAAAATGCCAGCTTGCAGGAAATGGAAGAGGCGATTGAGGCATTTGGTAACCGCATGAAGAAGGGCGGCGTAGGTTTGTTTTACTATGCCGGCCACGGCGTGCAGGTTAATGGAACAAACTATCTGCTCCCGATTGGCGCGAAGATTAACAAGGAGGCAGACGTAAAGTATCAGGCTGTTGATGCAAATAAAATCCTAGATGAAATGGCAACCGCCAACAATGGTCTGAATATTGTAATGCTCGACGCCTGCCGTGACAATCCTTACGGTCGCACTTTCAGAAACGCCGCTAGGGGTCTGGCCATCGTCAGCAGTGCCCCATCAGGCACTTTCATTTCTTATTCCACCAGCCCCGGAAACGTTGCAAGGGATGGTGACGGGCGCAACAGTCCGTACACATCGGCAGTACTCCAATATATCCAGTCCCCCGGCCTGACCATAAGTGATATATTCATTAAAGTACGCACGAAGGTAAAGAAGGAAACGGGTCAGGTTCCGTGGGAGTTATCCTCTCTGGAGGGACAGTTCTATTTCATGCCCGGTACGGCAAAAACCGTAACAGGCAAGGTTGAATCCGTAGTGCCATCACCCACGGATGAACTCTACGATGAGAATCGTAAGCTGGAGGCTGAGCAACGCCGTTTGGAAGAAGAGAAAGCATCGTTTGCCAAAAGGAAGCTACTTGATGAAAAAGGGCAGCAGATGGAAGATGAACGAGAGCGGCTAGCAGCCCAGCAGGAAGAAGCTCGCCAAGCAGCGGCGGATAGAAAGAAAAATGCATTAGATGAGAAACGACAAAAGATAGCAAAAGAAAAAGAACGTTTAGAAGCGGAAAAGGAAGAGGCGCGTCTGGCGGAGTTGGAGAGGAAGCAGGCAAAAAAGATTACAACCCTCGCCATGGCGAAACGTCCCGCATCCGAGGAGACAGGTAGGGATGGTCGTTTTATTGCCTATAGCAATGGGACAGTACTAGATACAAAGACGAATCTGATGTGGGCAGCAAAGGACAATGGCGCGGATTTTAACTGGCAAGGTGCCAAATCCTATTGCGAAAATTATCATGGCGGAGGTTACTCCGATTGGCGGATGCCCACGCAGGATGAGCTGGCGGGGTTGTATGATGGGGCCAAGACTTATAAGTCTGACTGTGGATATCGTGCCCATTTAACAAAATTGATTCGTCTTACTTGTTCTTGGGCATGGGCATCTGAAACACGCGTGTCCGACGCTGCCAACTTCGATTTCGACGGTGGTGATCGCTACTGGATCCACCAGTCCAGCGACAACAGTAGCCGGGCACTCCCGGTGCGGTCTGGCAAATAGATAATGAAACTCCAATTCCGAAAGCGAAGTGCAGAGGAATTGGTAAGCTGTAGTGAGACCCAACCTTCAGAAACGAAGTGTACCCTAAAGGGCATCTGCGACGCTGAAGTTTGTTAGTCGAACTATCCCGCACAGAAACTGTGTCGCAATTGACTTTTGTCCTTGCGAATGTGAAATTGTAGGCCGCGTGACCCCACGCGGCGAAACAAATATCGCCGGGTCAGGTGACCCGGCCTACATTGCATTCCTGCAATTAGACATTATGACACACTCTCACAACGGGATCATTAAACATAAGGAGACTTTATGGCTTACGCTGATTTTTCATTGATTGAAGGCAGACAGGTGCCGAAACCTTTTGAACGTGAACTTAAAATAATCATGACGCCTGAAACCCATGAGGATGTTGAAAAATTTTCATTACTCGTTTCAACTCTTACTCCAAACGGAGGCTGCACGGATTTCCATGCGCATGAAGAGTCAGGCGAGCTGATGGTCTTTACCAGTGGGAAAGGCAAGGCCTGGCTGGAAGGAGTCGAATATGAACTCAAACCCGGCGTGGCGATTTATGCCGCGCCCAGCAAAATTCACAAGACTATGAACACAGGAGACGAACCGCTGACCATAATCTGTGTTTTTGTTCCGCCGTTTAATCCTGATTACATTTCCGCAAACATTCATGCCGCAAAGTCTGTGGAGGAAAAGAAATGAACGCCACGTTCAAAAACAGGATTGAGGGATTGAGAAAAGGCGGCGCAAAAGTTGTTCCCGAAGGTGAAATGAAAGAAATCCTAAAGCAATACGGCGTCCCGGTTCCAAAATGCAAGCTCTGCGTCACTGCTGAAGAGGCTGTGGCCTTTCCCACCGAAGCGGGTTTCCCTGTCGTGCTGAAACTTTCTTCAGATAGGGTTTTGCATAAGACGGAATTAAAAGGCGTCCGGCTTGACCTGAATTCTAATCAGGAAGTTAGAACCTCCTTTGCCTCTATGGATGCGGCTTTCAGGAAGCAGCAGGTGCCGGGTTATCTCGGCATTCTTGTCGAAAAACAGTCCGAAAAAGGAACGGAGCTCATTATCGGGCTCCAGTATGATGCTGTTTTTGGGCCTGTGATGATGATGGGACTTGGCGGGATCTTCACGGACATTCTGAAGGATGTGGTCTTTCGGATGCTGCCGTTGACCAAAGACGATATTATTGAGGCTTTAAAAACGCTTAAGGCATGGCCTCTTTTAAACGGCTACCGGGGAAGTGCGGTGCTGGCCACGGACAAACTGATTGATGCCCTGCACGCAATTTCGGTATTCGGCACTGATTATGCGGGTCAGTATGACTCGGTTGATTTTAATCCTGTGATTGCCAGACAAGATGAATGCACGGTGGTTGATGCCAAGATGGTTATCGCGGAAAAAGAGATGCCGGCAAAAACAAAGGCATCCGAAATGCCAAGGATTGATCATCTGAGCGGGTTTTTTAACCCGAAAAGTGTTGCGGTTATCGGCGCATCCAATACAACGGGAAAAATCGGCAACACAATCCTTGATTCGCTTCTTAACCTGAATTTTCAAGGTAACGTTTATCCGATAAATCCAAAGGCGGATAAAGTGCAGGGCCTCAAGGCCTATCCGTCTCTTGCAGAACTTCCGGAAATCCCGGAGATGGTCGCCATCAGCGTTAGTCTGGAATTGGTTCCCGATATCGTAATCGAAATGGGCAGGATCGGCGCGCATAACGCATTTATCGTTTCCGGTGGGGGCAGGGAATTGGGCGGCGAGCGTGCGGATATCGAAGATCGAATCAGTAAGCTTGCCAGAGATAATGACGTAAGGATAGTCGGACCGAACTGCATCGGCAGCTTTGACGGCAATAACCGTTTCGACTCATTCTTCTACCCGCGGGAACGATTGAAAAGGCCGAAAGGTGGCTCCATGAGCTTTATCACTCAAAGCGGTACATGGGGATGCGCATTTCTGGAAAGCGCTATGGATACCGGCGTCGGCAAGATGGTCAGCTACGGTAACCGTGTAGATGTGGATGAAGGTGATCTTATCGCTTATCTGGCAGACGACCCGGAAACAAAGGTGATCGGC
>JBAXON010000279.1:0-3767 GCA_037133255.1 Deltaproteobacteria bacterium | reverse complement strand
CCGAAAAGCGGTCGTAATGAGACCAAAGCTTCAGAAATATATAAATGACCTGAAGGTCACCGTGGGTTCATCTGCGACTGAAACTTGCGGGTCGAATTATCCCGAAGCGTAGCGCAGGGGGGCTAATGAAACCTTGCATCAGGAAGAAACTTAAGCACTGCTTCCTTATACTACACAACTTGGCAGCGTCATGAAAAGTTGTTGCTTTCACTTCGTTCTAAACACCATTAACGAACGACGACAAACATCAACAGCACACATTTTGCGGTCTATATTTAATTGAAATACTTTGACCGCTATTTCTATAGGACCTCCCACAAAAAGGAAGTTTTTATCAAATGATTAAAAAATCGGGTTAATATAGTTTATTTTTTCATAGTGGCTTTCTGCAATTAATGGTGATAAAAGGAAAAACCATGTAAGATATTATTTTAATATAAATGTTTCATCCCATTTAACCTCGTTTGGAGGTAATTTGATTCAATAAATGAAACCCCGCTTTCTTCAATAAAGAGCGGGGTTTTGCGTTTTTGGAGGCATTTGCATTTAACTTTTTCGTCTAAGGGAGATAGGCTGTGAAGAAGATATTTGAAGTCATTTTTATCTTAGTTTTATTGACCATGCTGACCGGATGCGCACCGACGCTTCATGATGCGGTAAACAATGATGATCTTGAGAAAGTACGCGCCCTGCTCAAAGAGGGCGCTGATGTGAATGCACGTGACCACTGGGGGACAGCATTGCATGCGGCGGCTTTACATAATCGTAGGAATGATATTATTCGCATTCTGCTTGATGCAGGTGCTGATGTAAATAGCAAAGATTATTGGGGTATGTTACCTTTGCAGTGGGCAGCTTTCAACGGTTCCATCGAAAGTGCAAAACTTCTTTTGGACAAAGGCGCTGATGTGAATGCAACAGATAACCATGGCAAAACACCCCTCGTATCCGCGGCACATGGGAAGCACACCGAGATGATAAAGTTTTTAATAAGCAAAGGGGCGGATGTGGATATAGCCATATTGACCGTTGAAGGGCTAGCCGTTAAATATCCAAAAGAATGGGTGATAGAGGCAAAGCTGCTTGCAAAATACGCTCAGAAGCAAGAAGTTGGTCGGACTGCGCCGGTAATAAGCATTGCAAATAATGAAGCACAACTATCTCCTGTCATTAAATCCGATGTTGACGAACTTCCTGCGATAAAAGTCAAGCACAACAAACATGCCTATGCTATCGTAATCGGGATAGAAAACTATCGCCAGAAACTTCCCAAAGCCGACTTCGCGACGCAGGATGCCCGGCTAGTTGCCGGCTATCTTATCAAGACGATGGGGTATCCTGAAGAGAATGTCGTAATGTTGCTGAACGACCGGGCATCGAAAAGCGATTTTGAAAAATATTTTGAAAAATGGCTCGGTAATAATGTTGAAAAAGGCAGTACGGTATTTGTCTATTATTCCGGCCACGGCGCCCCGAATACCAAAACCGGCGATGCCTATCTGGTGCCTTATGATGGCGATCCATCATTTATAGATCAGACCGGCTACTCTCTGAAAAGAATGTATGAAGCTCTCGGCAAACTTCCGGCAAAAGAAATCGTTGTCGCCCTCGATTCCTGTTTCTCCGGTGCGGGAGGAAGATCGGTGCTTGCTAAGGGTGCGCGGCCTCTGGTGATGAATCTGCAGGGCAACGTTGCTCTGTCCAGAAACATGGCCGTTCTATCCGCCTCATCGGGCGAGCAGATCAGCTCAACCTATGACGAAAAGGTCACGGACTCTTTACCTACTTCCTTCTCAAAGGAATCAAGAATGAGGATGTCATAAAGCCGGATGGTTCCATCAGGATGGAAGACCTGTTTGACTACATCAAACCCCAGGTGGAGCGTATAGCGCGTAAGCAATTCAACAATGAACAAACACCGCAGTTGATCGGGGCGAAAAAATAGTATTGTCATGCCGGACTTGATCCGGCATCCAGTACTTACTAAAAACACTGGATTCCCTCGTATCAAGCACGGGGCAGGATCAAAGTTGCGCTTCACTTGCACGGAATGACAGCGATCGCAATTTATAACTTTTGATTTGAGGAAGGTGGATTATGGGAAAAATATTTGAAGGTATTTTTATCTTATTTTTATTGACCTTGCTGGCGGGATGCGCGGGAGGGCTTCATAGCGCGGCGACAAAAGGGGATACTAAAGCAATAAAAGAACTGCTCGACGGCGGCGCAGACATCAACGAAAGCGGCATGGGCTTATCGGTGGGAGGCCCTCCCCTTCTACATGCAGCTTACTATGGCCAAGTCGAGGCGGCAAGGTTACTTCTCGATAGAGGTGCAGATGTGAATACACGTAACCGCGGAGGCTCGACAGCGTTGTTACTTGCCGCATGGAAGGGTCATGCCAGCACAGCGAAACTCCTTATCGAAAGAGGGGCTGACGTCGATGATGCCATGGCGAAACTTGAACAAATGAAAAATCCTGCTGGTTTTAAGTTACTGGAGCGACTTGCCAAAAAGCAGCAGCCCTCAAGGCAGACTGAATCCCTGGCAGCCAGGCCAGCACAAGAAGCCTATCCCACAATCAAATCCGACATTGACGAATTGCCCGCCGCAATGTCAGAGCCGAGAAAAAATGCCTATGCCGTCGTTATCGGCATAGAAAATTATCGCAGTATTCCTAAATCCGATTATTCCCGCAGTGACGCCACCCTTGTCAAAGCTTATCTAAAGGCTCTGGGTTTTCAGGAAAGAAATATAGAATTCCTTACAGATGAAAAAGCGACAAGAACAGATATTGAAAAATCTTTGGAGGCGTGGCTGCCCAATCGGGCCAAAAAAGACAGCACTGTTCTTGTTTATTTTTCCGGTCATGGAGCGCCGGAACCGGCCAAGGGAGAAGCCTATCTTGTCCCTTACGACGGTGATCCCAATTATCTGCCGGTAACCGGTTATCCGCTGAAAAGACTTTATGCCAGCCTGGGGAAGCTGGAAGCGCGTGAGATTATCGTCGTTCTTGATTCCTGTTTTTCCGGCAGTGGCGGCAGGAGCGTTCTGGCTAAAGGGGCAAGACCGCTGGTGATGATGGCACCGATTGGAATCCTATCTTCCAACATAGCTGTCCTGTCGGCAACGCAGGGCAGCCAGATTTCAACTTCGTCACCGCAAAAGGGACATGGTGTTTTTACCTATTATTTTTTGAAAGCTATCAAAGATGGTAAGAAGAATCTTGCGGAGATTTACGAGCACATCACGCCGCAGGTCGAAGACGAAGCCAAGCTGCTCAATGTTCAGCAGAGCCCATCGATCAGTCCTGATGTGGAAAAAATTAGAAATAAATTCAGCCTGACGAAATGAGGTTTATGAAAAAATTAATTATACTGTTTATAGTGTTGGCGTTTCCATTGGTTAGTCTCGCGGCGGAAAAGCCAGTCTGGATCACGGCGGAAGGCGAATCACTGCAAGGGGAGATGGATAGCCTAAAAGAGGTCAAAGACAGAGCCAGAAGGGACGCTCAGGGCAAGGCTGTGGAAATGGCGGTGGGAACGTTTATCAAATCTCACACGCTGGTATCCAATAGCCAGGTTGCTGAAGACTTGATTTATGCCGCTGTTCGGGGGAAAATTACCAAAGAAGAAATTATCTCCTCCGATTGGGATGCAAAAGAAAGAAATCTTTACAAAGTAAAAATTAAAGCCCTGGTTGAGCCGGTTTATCCCGAAAAGGGAGGCGGCCTCTCCGCTAAACTTCATCTTTCCAAAACAGACCTG
>JBAXON010000278.1:0-3773 GCA_037133255.1 Deltaproteobacteria bacterium | reverse complement strand
ATTTGGCATTAATCCGATCATATCTCAGCTTCTGGCTAACCGGAATATTCAGGATATGGAAGGTGCACATCGTTTTTTCAAACCGTCACTCAATGATTTGCATAGCCCTTTTTTGATGCAGGACATGAAAAAAGGTGTTTCCCGGCTACTTACGGCAATTCACAACAAAGAAAAAATAGTCATTTACGGCGATTATGACGCTGACGGAATTACCTCGGTAGTTATTCTGTATAAATTCATCAAAGAAATAACGTCTCATGTGACTTATTATATACCAGATAGAATAACCGAGGGATACGGTCTAAAAAATCTGGTTATTGATAAGTTCAAAAGCGAAAATATCAGCCTGATTATCACGGTTGATTGCGGTATTTCTGATATTGAACAAATTGCTTATGCCAACACAATCGGTATTGACACAATTGTTTTAGATCATCACGAAATATCCGGCAAGCTCCCTCCTGCAGTCGCTTCCATCAATCCTAATCGCGAAGATTGTCAATTTCCTTTTAAGGCACTGGCAGGCGTAGGCATTGCTTACAACTTTCTTATTGCCTTGCGTGGCAGCTTACGCAAAGAAGGGTTTTGGGAGAATAAAGATTTTCCTAATTTGAGAGAATATCTGGACATTGTCGCTTTGGGTACAATTGGTGATATCGCCCCTCTGGTTGATGAAAACAGGATATTTGCCAAGATAGGACTGGAGCTGATTACCGAAGGTAAGCGACCGGGAATCAAGGCGCTCAAAGAGGTCAGTGGCATTGATGGCCAGGTAATTGATTCCTTTAAAGCATCTTTTGGTCTTATTCCACGCATAAACGCGGCAGGACGCATAGCTTCCGCGATGGATGCAGTAGCACTGCTTTTAACAGACAACATGGATGAGGCGCGAGCTCTTGCCGAAAAACTGGATGTTTATAACCGCCGCCGCCAGGCAATGGAAAAGAATATTTTAAAAGATATTTTAGAAATAATTAGTATCAATCCCGATATTGAAAAAATGCACGCACTTGTATTCGCATCTGATAAATGGCATCCGGGCGTTGTCGGCATCGTGGCTTCCCGTCTTGTTGATCTTTTCAGCCGTCCGGCTTTTGTTATTAGTTTAAATAATGGAGTGGGTAAAGGCTCCGGCAGGAGTATTGCCGATTTTAATATTTATCAAGCACTTCAGCAATGCAGTTCCCTGCTTCTTGCCTATGGAGGGCATTATCGCGCTGCGGGAATTTCTATAAAAGAGAATGATATAGATGAGTTCGCCCGTCTTTTAGATGAAATTATTCAAAACACAGGACAATCCCGCGAACACATATCCCAAACCATTATTGATTCAGAATGTCAGCTTCAGGATATTAATTTAAATTTGATCAGCCAGATTGATATGCTTGCGCCTTTTGGCAGTAAAAATCCGGAGCCGGTGTTTTGCGCCCGCAACATTAAGATTTCTTCACCGACAGTTGTCGGCAATAATCATCTAAAAATGCGTCTTACCAGCAACGGCATGGCTTTCAATTCCATCTGGTTTAATATGGCAAACCAGTTAAGCGCCCTTACCGGTGTAAGTCTTGACGTTGTCTTCACACCGCAGATTAACCACTGGAATGGCTCATCCGACATCCAATTAAAAATGAAAGATGTGGCGATTATTCCTTAATTCTCCCGCAGTGGCGGGATAATTCGACTATCAAGTTTCAGTCGCAGATGACCTTCAGGTTATGCACTTTGTTTCTGAAACTTGTGTCTCATTACCACTTCCGCTGATCAATAATCAGCTTATCTTCCGGCTTAATAGAGCCCACGCTCAGATATTCCAATTGATCAATTCTGACCGTACAAATCTCGCGGAAAATTGTTTTAAACTTTTCTTCCCATGCAGCTGTGCCAATTTCCGGAGTTATCTTTTCCACTTTTACTTTCAGGATATCGTCATTTCCAACTCGGCTGACTAAAGCCTGTAATGGCAAATTATTGAATTTTGCCTGAATCATTTTAAGCTGGCTGGGCGCGATAAATAATCCGCGAACTTTTACCGCGTCCCCTATCCTTCCGGCAATTCCTGCCAGCCGGTAAGATGTTCTTCCGCACTTACACTGATCGGTAATTATTCGAGATAAATCCCCTGTCCCGAAACGCAGCAGGAAGAATATTTCATTGAGTCGAGTCACAACAATTTCACCTAATTGACCCGTTGCGACATTTTTCCCCGTTGCCGGATCGACAATCTCGACGATAGTCTCTTCGCAAATGTGCCAGCCATTCTTTTGTGAACATTCATAAGCCACATCTCCAACCTCCGTAGCTCCGTACATTTGATAAGTATCAATTCCGTAATCTTTTTCAAAAGAGTGGCGCATGTCGGGAAACAAAGGCTCCGCAGCAAAACAGGCTTTTTTAAGGCGAAAATCCTTCTTAAAATCAAAACCCAACTCCGTAGCTTTGGCAATGATGGAAGATAAAAAGCTGGGAGTGCCAACATAAGCGGTAACCTTGAGATCCTTAATTAATTGCACTTGAATCTGTGAAGAAGAAGTTCCGGATGGAACTACAGTCGCGCCGACTTTGCGCAGGCCACTATGGAAAGTTAGTCCTGCCGCCACCATGTGATAAGAAAATGCGTTAAGCGCTATGTCATTGGGGCCAATGCCCGCGGCAAAAAAAGCGCGTGCCCATAAATTATCGCTTTCGGCAAGATGCGGTTCGTAGACCGGACCGGGTGAAGTAAAAATTCGATCAATTGATATCGAAGGGTTTGAAAGCCCCGCATAAGGTGGCTCCTGCAGTTCCATATCCACCAGTCTTTCGCGTGAAGTAACAGGCAGCTTCTCCAAATCCTCCCGGGATTTAATATTGATCGGCTTGATTTTATTTGTATCAAATATTTGTTTCATTCTGCCCGATTTTTTATAACCCAGCTTCACCATCTTGACCAAAAGCTCATCTTGCGCTGCTTTTCTTTTTTTTCTCGTCCACGATTCTTTTTTATAAAATAATCGATTCATATATTTCCTTTTATTTTTGAATTTTTCCCCATTGTGCGGCAGCAGAAGCGGCAGCCACCCATTCACATACCCGCGTGTAAACTGGAATGCCTGACTGACGGATGGCACTGCCCATCTTTTCTGAATATAATCCGCCCGTTGAACAACAAATTACCGGTTTTAGCTTTTTGGCATTAATAGATGTAAGCCTTTCCACAATGCTTTCATCAAGAGGCGCGTTCTGGAACACAAAAAACGGCATGATGATATCCACATTCTCATCCGCCAGAAGTGTTTCGATAACGAATTCATAATCCGCGCCTGTTGCCGAACCGGTCACATCAACAGGATTTTCGACAATGTAGAAGAAGCTGAATTTATCACGCATCCTCTTCACCGATTCCCTGCCCAGTTTTACCAGTTCAAGCCCTTTTTCAGGGAACAAATCAATGGCGTTGACCATCGGGCCTGCTCCGTTAGAAACCATGGCCACCCTGTTGCCTCTGGCTTTTGGCTGCATTGCCAATGTCTCGCATGCCGCATAAAGTTCATGGAAGCTGTCCGTCAGTATTACACCGCCCTGCTCAAGCGCGTTCTTATATATTTCATAGCTACCGCCATAAGCGCCGGTGTGCGAAACAGAGGCATGCGCGGAAATCGAGTTGCGGCCTGTCTTAAAAACCACTACCGGCTTGTTGTTTTGCTTTGCGGCCTTAACGCCTTCAAGAAACTTCCGGCCATCTCCAAGGCCTTCAAGATAGCTGCCGATCACCTTTGTTTCCGGGTCGTCTGCCA
>JBAXON010000277.1:0-3774 GCA_037133255.1 Deltaproteobacteria bacterium | reverse complement strand
ACACCCGTGGGTTGAGAGGCGGGTTTTCTCTACCAGATTTAGCCAACCTGAAGAATCTGGGTAGAATCTCCATCGAAGACATGCCCAAACTCTATCGAAATTGTAACATCCTTCTTTTCCCCTCGGTCCGGGAGGGGTTTGGTTTGGCAGCCGCTGAAGCCATGTCTTGTGGGATCCCAGTTGTAGCAACCGATTGTTCTTCTTTACCGGAATTGATTGACGACGGGAAGGGAGGATTTTTGTGCCCTCTGGGCGATGTTGATGCTTTTGCCGACAAGATTCGTTACCTTGCCGAGAATTCCCAATTACGCCGTGAAATGGGGGATTACAACCGGGCCAAAGTTGAAAAAATGTTCACACTGGATCGGATGATTGGTCAGTACAAAGAACTTTTTGAGGAAGTTTTGTCAAATCATAATTAGCAATTATATGAAAAACCATCAACATTAGTAGTTTATCTCACCGTTACTCAGTTTATCATAAAGCCCCGCATATTTCTCCGCAACAATCTCCCAATCAAACTGCTCCACCACCCTTTTGCGTGCCTCTATAGCCAGTCTGAAACACAAATCCGGATCATTGAGCGCTCTGAGAATTGTATCGGCAAGTAATTCAGGATTACCTGGAGGAACATGTAGGCCGTTTTCCTCATGGGTAATGCTGTCGTGAATTGCCGGAATGTCGCCGGCAATGACGGGGCACCCGCAGCCCATCGCTTCCACCTGCACGATTCCAAACCCTTCCTGATCGCCACTTTTGGCCACCAAGAAAGGAAACACGGCCAGTGTGGCCCGCCGATAGATTGCGGGTAGTTCTAACTGTGTTACCATACCTAGAAAATCGACCTTTTCCGAAATGTCCAGATGCCGCGCCATTTCGCACAACTCCCCCTCCAGAGGCCCTGCCCCGACCACGATCAAACGCATGGCCGGATGTTTGGCCAGCACTTTGGGTAAGGCTTCCAGTAGTATCCTCAAGCCCTTCTTCTCCACAAGACGACCCACAAAAAGCAGTTCACTGGTACCGCGTACTAGCGTCGGATCAGGCGTAAAGCAATTTTTCAGGTCAACCCCCATGGATATCACCTGTACCTTATCCGGCGCAACTCCCATGCCGACAACGGTGCTTTGCATGGCCTGGCTCACCACGGTCAGCGCCTGGCTCTGGTCAATGATCCAGCGTTTCAGACGCTGAAAGATTATCCCGCGCAAGGCGAATAAATCACCACCATGAGAAGTGCAAAGTAAAGGTATTCGCTGTCGCGCCATAATTAGACCTAGGAGGGCGATCAGTCCCTGCGGTATCAGCCAGTGGGCATGAATTAATGTAAACCGCTCATTGCGTAACAAACGGATCAGCGACCATAACTGACCTGCCAGAAACAGCGGCACCAGCAGATAATTGAACGGGTTGGATCGCAACCTGTTCAGAATACCGCCGCCGTGCGTGGCCAGGTTTTCCCAGCGCCGGAAGAAATAGGGAAAGCGGATCACATGCAGGCCGTCCATATTTTCCCGCGTCTTGCTGCTCGGCGACCGCGGGGCCAGAACAGTGACATCAAAGGCAGCTCCCAAGCGGCGACTGAGTTCGAAGACAAACGCCGGTTCAGGGTCATTTTCCCAACGGGGAAAAGTAGAGGTCAGAACGAGAACGCGAGGACTTTGGGTGTAATTATGTTTCATAAGCCTTCTTTCATACCGAATGTATCGTATCAATGGATAAAGATTACAACGCATTGCAATAAACGTCAATCTAAAGCATGAAGCTTTTTCTTTTTACAAAACAAATGGATTCTGCTATCGTTCTATAGATTATATTGAGGTGAAAATGATAAACAAAGACAATGGATTTGATCTAAATATCCGGTGGCGTTTTCCCGGCGGCAGGGAATACACATTTGCATTTATTGCCCTTTTTGCGTTTTTGATTGTCGCTTACTCTAACAGTTTTCAAGGACAGTTTGTTTTTGACGACACGCAGAATATTGTTAAAAGCATCAATGTTCATCTGAAATCTCTCAACTGGCCTGATATCAAAAATACCTTTTACGGCATAGAGGGGAAACGAATCGACCGGCCATTGGCCTTTTTCAGCTTTGCTTTGAATTATTATTTTCATAAGCTTAATGTTTTTGGCTATCATGTCGTCAATTTTGCCATCCATTATCTGCCGGCCATACTTTTATTTCTCTCTATTTACAATACTCTCAAGCTTCTAAAACTTCGAGAACAATACGGTCATGCTTCTTACAGCATAGCGCTTCTGGCCACTTTCTTCTGGGCGACCAGTCCCTTACAGGTAACGGCCGTCACCTACATTGTCCAGCGCATGGCAAGCATGACGGGGCTCTTTTATATAATGGCCATGTATTTCTATTTAAAAGGGAGAACTGCAAATAGATATTCAATTTGTTTAATTTATTTTGCACTATGCACAGTCTCCGCCGTAATGTCTTTGGGAACAAAAGAAAATGCCGTCTTGCTTCCGGTCAGCATATGGTTGTACGATCTAATCATGATCCAAGCCATCACACGCGAAAATTTGATCAGGAATTTGAAGGTATTTGCACCGGTTATCCTGATCGTTACGCTTGTCGGCCTCTGGTACGTGGACTTCTCGTCCATACTATCCGGAGCTGCCTATGCAAACCGGCCTTTTACGCTCATAGAAAGGCTTCTGACCGAACCGCGAATCGCTATTTTTTATATCACGCTCCTGCTCTATCCCCTAGGCTCCCGCTTGACGCTGCTTCATGACATTGAACTTTCCACGTCGCTGATTGCTCCCTGGACGACGATTCCGGCAATCGCGCTGATCCTGGGACTGATTTCAATTGCACTGTACCTAGCCCGCAGGAGCCCATTCATATCTTTTGCCATACTTTTTTATTTTCTGAATCATGCCATGGAAAGCACCTTCATTCCCCTAGAGCTTATATACGAGCACCGAAACTACATCCCTTCCATGTTTTTCTTTGTACCCGTAGCCATCGCTATGATCCATGTCCTGGATTACTTCTCCTACAAGAATGTAATCCAGTATTCTGCAGTGGCCGTTTTCACGTTTCTGATGTTCGCGCAGGGGCATACCGTTTTTGAGCGCAATGCCCTCTTTTCAAATCCTCTTCTTCTCTGGACGGACAACGTGATAAAATCACCAAAGCTGAGTCGACCATATAACGAATTGGGCAACGAGTATTGGAATCTGGGGCGGTACGGCGAAGCCTATGAATTCTATTCTCTGTCAGTATCTCTCGCCCAGTCTAACAACGTCTCCATGAGAGGTGTTTCTTTGTGTAACCTCGGCATATATCATCTCAGGGTTGCTAAAGATCACAACCGCGCATTGGAGTATTTCAGGGCAGCAATGGTTGTCTATCCGGGACACTGGCAATCATATCAAGAAGCCGCCGTATGTTTCATTCTAAACAGAGACTTAAGCGCAGCAGGAAAGACACTTGCTCCTGCCCTGTCACGATGGCCGGACAATGCCGAACTACGACAAACACACGGATTGTTAATGCTCAAGGCGGGGAAATATGATCAGGCCATCAATGAAGCGCGACAGGCGTTGGCCATTGATCCGAATCAGTATGACGCCCTTAGCGTTCTTGGTGAAGCCTTCCGCCGTAAGGGTGATATGAATACAGCTACCTTGTACTGGAAAAAATATAGTGAAAAACAGCCCAATAACCTTCAGGCATACCTCGCGCTAGTTGAATTATATGCGTATCAGGATAAAAATGACAATCTCAGCCGAACCATTGGCAGGTTG
>JBAXON010000276.1:0-3796 GCA_037133255.1 Deltaproteobacteria bacterium | reverse complement strand
CCGCGCATTGGCAGAAATGCCATAGAGACGCGCGTGAAGTTCAAGATTTTCGCGCCCGGTAAGAACGGTGTCTAAAGTGGGATCCTGGAAGACGATGCCGACCTTACGTCTGACACGGGCAGGTTCTTGAATAACATTACAACCGGAGATAAACGCGCTGCCGGAAGTAACACTGATGATTGTGCAAAGCATGCCGATGGTTGTTGTCTTGCCCGCGCCATTGGGACCAAGCAACCCGAATATTTCTCCCTTTTCTATATTAAGATCAATGCCCCGCACAGCTTGTATCTTGCCATACGTTTTTGTCAGCGCTTGAGTTTCAATAATAGCCATTTTAGAAAACAATTCCTTTGTGGTATTAGTTCACCATATAAGGATCAATTTACATATTCGTCAAGAACAAATTTTGATATTGATTATAAGAATATTCTTATAGCTTTTGGCAAAAAAAATTGCTAAAGATAGTTTATTGGAGGTGGATTTTTTATGGAATAATTCAACAGCATAATAAAACTAAATGAAGGAGGAAAAGAACAATGGCTGGAGCAGTATCTTATGCGTCAAAACCGTGGTTGAAGTCTTATGAGAAAGGTGTACCCGAGAAGTTTAACTATGAAGAAATTTGCATGCCTGAGATTATGGAGCGTACGGCAGGCAAATTTCCGGAAAAAAATGCTTTAATCTTCATGGGATACAAAGTTAATTTTGCGCAATTCAAGGATATGGTGGACAGATTTGCAACCTGCCTGGTTGATTTCGGAGTAAAGAAGGGGGATGCCGTTTCGCTTCTGCTGCCCAACGTTATTCCCTGCGTCATTGCCTATTATGCCATCTTGAAAATCGGCGCCATCAACGTAATGAATAATCCCCTTTATTCCGACCGTGAATTGGAACATCAATTTAATGATTCCGGCTCCAAAGTATTAATAACCCTTGATCTGCTAGGAAACCGGATGATTGATCTGCGTCCCAAGACGAAAATAAAACAAATCGTAATCACTTCCATTGGCGATTATTTGCCCTTCCCCAAAAGCCTGTTGTTCCCCCTTGTCGCCAAAAAGAAAAAACTGGCAGCTGATGTAAAAGAGGCGACGGATGTTTATCGCTGGAAAGATTGCATTGCCAAATACCAACCCAATCCGCCAAAAGTGAAAAATTCTTTTAGCGATGTGGCAATGTATCAGTACACCGGCGGAACTACCGGCGTTTCCAAGGGAGTCGAATTGACTCATGGCAATTTAAGCAAACAAGTGCAGCAAATTGGCGCCTGGTTTCCCGCTTTTGAAACTGGCACGGAAATAATGCTAGGCGCACTTCCCTATTTCCATGTTTTCGGTATGTCCTGTTGCATGAATTTTGCTGTCTATCAGGGCTTTTCGCAAGTGCTTGTTCCCAAACCGCAGCCGGAACAGCTGTTGGAAGCAATCAAACATTTTAAGCCCACCTTTACGCCCCTGGTGCCCACGATGTACATTGGCATGCTGAGCCATCCTAACTTGAAAAAAACGGATATGAGTTGCATCAAAGGCGCTTTTTCCGGCAGCGCGCCCCTGCCGGTAGAAGTTATCAGCGAGTTTGAAAAAATTACCGGGGCCACGATTGTGGAAGGCTTCGGTATGACCGAAACCTGCCCTGTCACCCACATTAACCCCTTTGCCGGCGGCGCCCGCAAAGTCGGTTCTGTCGGTCTTCCTATTTCGGATACTCAATGCCGAATAGTGCATTTAGAAAACGGCACTGAGGATATGCCTATTGGTGAACGCGGAGAATTAATTGTCAAAGGGCCGCAGATCATGAGAGGCTATAAAGGCAAACCCGAAGAAACAGCCAATACGCTGAAAGATGGTTGGATCTATACCGGTGATATCGCCACGATGGATGAAGATGGTTATTTCTTCATCGTTGACCGCAAGAAGGATATGATTATTTCCGGCGGCTATAATGTTTATCCGCGGGATATTGACGAAGTGTTCTACATGCACCCAAAAGTTCAGGAAGCCTGCTCCATCGGTGTTCCCGATTCCAAGCGCGGGGAAACGGCCAAGGTTTTCATTGTCTTGAAAGAAGGTCAAACGGGAACCGCTGAAGAATTTATAGAGTTTGCTAAGACCAAACTTGCTGTCTACAAGGTACCCACAGAAATTGAATTCCGTACAGACTTGCCCAAGACCAACGTCGGTAAGATTCTGCGCAAAGAGTTGCGGGCGGAAGAACTGGCTAAAAGAAAGAAATAGCAGAGATTAACGTCAGGAAAAAGCATAATTCGATACAAGGCGGCTGAACATTCAGTCGCCTTGTATCATTTACATAAAAAGAATTTTCCCTGAAAACGCATGAAAAAAAGTTTACCCCAAAAAGAGCCCAAAACTGTTGACCAAGAAGATAGCAATGCCGAACTTCTGCGGAAGCTCGATATATACCGAAACCTTGTAGAAGCGACAACAGATTCAATTTATATGGTTGATCGCCAGTGCCGCTACATATATGTCAACGCAAAACATTGTCTGCGTCTTGGACTGCCGCAGGATGACCTGATGGGCAGCCACTACAAAGATTTTCACACGCCTGAAGAAACTCTCGATTTTACAAATAATGTGGCCGAAGTATTTAAAGCAGGTTTGTCATTTCAGCGCGAATATCACTCCGCGCGCGATGGAAGCGATTTTCTGCGCACATTCAGTCCGGTACAAACAGCGGCAAACGGTACCGAAGTCACAGCGGTATCCGTCATCTCAAAAAATATTACCCAGTGGAAACATGCCGAGCATCTTCACCTCACTCTGGCGGAAAAATCTCCCATCGGCCTTTTTATAATTCAAGATGATCATTTTCAGTGGGTAAATCCACGGTTTGAAGAGAGTGTCGGATATAAATCTCACGAAATAGTAGGATTGCCTTCCCTATCTTTAGTTCACGAAGAAGACCGTCAGCATGTAAAAGTTCGCGCCATTGCCATGCTTCGCGGCGAGAATAGCCTTGCTTATGAATACAGAATCATTACCAAAAAGAAGGACATTTTATGGTATATGGAATCTGTTACATCCATCAATTTTAATGGCAGACGGGCAACTCTGGGCAGCCAAATGGATATCACGCGTCAGAAAATGGCGGAGGACGCCCTCATGCAAAGCGAGGAACGCTCGCGCACAATTATCGATACCATCGAGGATGCCTATTACGAAACAGATCTGGCCGGGAATTCACTGATGTTCAACGATGCTTTCCTGAACCTGCTGGGTTACACAAGCGAGGAAATGCAAGGGTTAAATTACCGGAAATATGCAGACAAGAAAAACGCCGATATCGCTTTTCGTGTTTTTCATCAGGTCTTAAAAACAGGAAACCCGGTAAACAAGATGGAATTGGGAATCATTACCAAGGAAGGTGAAAAGAGAAACGTGGAGCTCTCTGTATCACTTGTTCACGAAATCGACGGAAAGCCACAGGGATTTCGTGGAATTATCAGCGATATTACCGAGCGACGCAAGCTCGATGAAGTGATCCGGCAGCAGGCATTTTATGATTATTTGACCGGCCTTCCCAACCGGACACTCTACTATGACCGTCTGCTTATGGCGATCAAGCGTGCCAAACGGGATAAAAAAATGATTGCCCTAATCATCCTTGATCTGGATTGCTTCAAAGAAGTCAATGACAACTGGGGACACGCAACCGGAGATGCCCTCCTGAGGGCAGTAGCCCAAAGGATGCAAACTATGGTCCGTGATGCCGATACCGTTGCCAGGTATGGAGGAGATGAGTTCACCTTTATCCTGCCGTCTATTGATAGAAAGGG
>JBAXON010000275.1:0-3808 GCA_037133255.1 Deltaproteobacteria bacterium | reverse complement strand
TGGGTGCCGCACTATTGGACTGAAACCCGCCGCACTATTGGAATAAATTTTCCAGCATTCATGACTTTCATCGACTGGGCCTCTGACTGGGCCTCTGACTGGCCCCGACTTCTCCGGTGAGTGGCACCATGCCCTTGCGGGCGAGGGGACGGAACCGGACAAATACGGAACCGGCTTGCTGGCCAAACTCCGGTTCCGGATGGCCGGCCTTGACGCATAGTTTTCCTATTATCTATAGCTTTCTTGAACAGGAAATGTCGTTCATGACGGAAGTCGGAAGAAGGTCTGGATCGCCGAACGGAGAACAGCAGGGCGAATTTCTCCACCAAGCGTGTTTTTCAATGACGTCAGAATGGCCCGCCATTCCTGGGCACTTTCCGCAAAGGAGTCGAGAAAACTGGCGAGGTCACCGGTAATGGCACTGGGAAGTTCAGGTCCGGGCTCGTTCGCCAGAGTTGCCGCGAGGCGGAACACATCGTTTCTGTGCTTATCGATGTCCTTCGAGTCGATCCTTTGCCCATCGGCCTTGCGTTTGGTCAAGTCGAGCCACGCGCGTGCTTTCAGGGGAATGAGGGCGGTGGCCGTGGCCACAGGGAGCCCATCACGAACGGTCGTGTGGGTTTGAATCAGCGAGTAATAATCTTGGTCGAGGAGGATGGCCGACAGGCTGTGGTGGTCGGAACCTGCCGGGATCGGAACGATTTCCTGTCCCTCCTCCAGGTTGAGCCCCTCCGGCTTCCGACTGAAAAGCTCCAACATGAATGGAAACTCTTTGTTCGCAGGTTTGGCGAAGCGATAGAAAACAGGCACCCCCGCGGTTCGCTGGCGAACCTCGTACCCCCCGTCCGCGATGAAGCTCCGCAGCGCCCCGACGGCCTTGGGAGCAAGCGCTTCGATAATCAGGACGATGTCGAGGTCCCTGGTGGCGCGAAACTCCAGTCCTTCAGCCGCAAACCATTCATCGCAGGCCGCGCCACCGATCAGGATGAAGGAACCTTCGAACTCCCTGAAGCGCCTGCGAAAAAGGTCGAGTCCTTTTACCATTTAACCCCCTCGATGAGTCGCTCCAGTTGCTGTTGAACGCGCTCGTCTCCCGAATCTCGAAGGCTCAGGTAAAGGGATAGAGGATCCACCATTCGGTCGTCGCCGAGCAAATGCGGAGTGTATGCCCAAACCTCCATCCTGGCCGTCGCACCCTCCGCATCGCGACATCCCGCGCAGACGCCGCGCTCCAGGAAATCCTGAAAGACCGCGTGAGGAAGGGCGTACGTGGGCAGACGGTCGTCGGCGATCATGGTCCGCAGGCTCAAGGCGCTCATCCCCGCGAGCAGTGCGGGGTCAGCAGGTTTTTCCCACTGAACCCAGCGCGATTTTTTGACGGGAGAAGTCAACTGAGGCTTAGCTTGCTCCCAAAGCGAACGGCCGGTGGCCATGAAGTCCAGGACCATGGAGCGACCATTCCTTACGATTTTGCAGATCTTCACAGCCTCAAGTTCATCCTTCACCTTCGTCATCATCATTGGCGAGTAATGCACTTTCCGGGCAATGTCCTTGAGCGGAAACTCGGTGAGAGGTCCGCGCAACAGGTGGTAGAGCACCGTACATTGAGCGGCAGGACTGAGGGTCTCTCGGCGTTTGGAACCGGGCTGCGGAAACCTCTCCCGCAAATCAAACAAGCTGTTCGGGATGAAGGTTTGGCTGCCGGGGACGATGAACGGAATCCCCATCTGGACCATCCGATTTCTGGCGTAGGAAGGAAGAATTGGCAGAACCAGAATAACGGGCTCACCGAGCGCCCGTTTGAGGGCCTCCGCATGTTTCCCGTATTCGCCTGGCGACCCGTTTTTCCACTTCTCCGCCTCAAGCGCCAGCAAAGACCTCCGTCCGAACAGGCGGGCAGAAAAGATCGCATATCGCTCGCGTAGGAACAGCGGCAGGGTAGAATCCACTGCGGCAGTCAGGTCCGGCCGTTCACCGGAGAGGGCCTCAAGGTAGTCGAGAAGGCATTGTTTAAGGTTGGCCATCTGCTCGATACACTATCAAGGCACGATACACATAGCAAGTGTATTGTGCAGATAATGAGTATCGGAAACGGACGAGTGCCGACGTTCACTTCTGTTTCTTCCGTCTCCGTGGGCGGGCGGGCGGCTTGGCGCTGCCCTCCTTCTTGAGAAACTTCGTGAGCGCGGCGCGTGCCAGGGCCGAGGGGGTGGCGTAGCCACTGGCCTTGGCGTAGCGGTTCATGGCATCGAAGAAGGCGGGTTCGAGGCGCGCGCTGATGTGACGGGAGGGTTTCCTGCGCGGTTTCGTTTTCATGTTCTGCGGATGCTCGCACGGCATCACTCGCGAAAGCGATACCCCTCTCCGCGCCTAGATGATGAGCGGCCTCCTCGGCTATGGGTGGGCGATGGCGAACATGAACATGATTCGATTCGATGGCCGGTCTGATCTGCTTGCGCCACATAAAGCGGCGCATTATCCACTTTGCGCCATAAAATCAGTTTGATATGGCGCAAACTTGAGTTTTGCGCCAGCCAGGCTCGGCCTTTGGCAGGAGTGCGGAAGGAGAGCAGGGATAATGTAAAACGGGCGATGCGGATAAATTTAGGGTTTGGCTTCGAGAAGGGTGGGTAAGAGTCCCAAACCCTGCGGCTGCTCATCCAACGCCCCGGTCTTTCGAAAATACGCCAGCGATTGGTCGAAGGAGCCGAAAGGCATGCGGCTGTTCGCTTCGATCAGCTTGTGAGCAAACGCAACGAATGGCTCGGAATTACGGTTTGCAGTTAAAGCTTCGAGTACTGTGAGGTAGTCAATGCGAAGCGACGTCGGGATGATGAGCCTCGCCTGTCCGGAAGCTTCAAGTTCCGCGTTCATGCCCAATCGGGAAATACGACCGTTGCCATCGTTGAAGGGATGAACTTCCGCAATCAGAAAAAGGACGTAGAGTGCACGGGCAGAGGCGGAAGGAAGATCCCGGCTGGCCGGCCAGCCGCGAGCCAGGGTTTCGGTTACCAGTTCGGGAGCGACGAACACGCGGGAACCGAACTCATTGTTTGTTTTTTTGAAAACGCCGGGCTGGATCGTCAGGCGGCTGGTCATCATTCGGGCGTGTCTTCGTTTGAGCAGTTCCAGGAGGTGGGATGTATCCCCAGGAATTTCACCGCTGATATTTGAGTCAATGATGAGCCGGTAGGTTTCACGGATGTCGTGGGCATCATCAGGGCGTAGGGATTCCAAAGCTTTAGCTGCCTCGCGGTCATAAACGATAACCCTGGCTTCTTCGACGGTGAACTTGGTACCTTCGATGAAGTTTGAAAAGTACGCCTCCCAAAAGGCGCGGTTTTCGAGCTCACTCGACGGCGGTTTGGACAATTCCACGAATCGCTCTGCAGCCAGACGCGCCTGAAGCGTTCCGAAAAGAGTTACGCGTTCGAGGTCGTAAGGCTTGCCCCGGGCACGGGAACGCATGAAGTCGGTGGTGAACCCGTAGCTCGACGGTTCGCCCTTGATCGCGGCCACCAGCTGATCGAGTTCCAGATACTCACGGTCCCAGCCAAACCGAGTGGCCAATCCTTTGGCCTGCTGACGGAGTGCATCAAGCCAGCTTAACCCGAAAATTCGAAGGTAACGATCAAGCCAGAGTTCCAGTTCCGCTGACGAAAGCGTCTTGGGTTCGTCACCGCTGTGCGCCCGAGCAATTTGCAGATTCTCAAGCACCGCCCGGGCCTGGCTTGATGTGAACAACTCTTTGCCATCACCAAGAGGCGTTCTGGCGTCATCAGCCTGTGGTTTTGGGCCTCGCCAGATA
>JBAXON010000274.1:0-3830 GCA_037133255.1 Deltaproteobacteria bacterium | reverse complement strand
AATTCCGCAAGCGCAGCGGAATTGGTAAGTTGAACAATCCCGCGCAGCGGAGGGTATAATACCCCGCAGCGAGCTCACGGAATCTGTTTCCAAAGCTTGCTTTGGGGTTCATACCCGTGATTATGTTTTCCAGCCTGCGTCTTCCCCGCTGCTTGAGGCAGAGAAAACATTTGCTGCAAGCTAATGTAAAACAACCTGTAAGTCAATATTTAAGATGGGATTAAGCTTGACAAGGAAAAACCCTTAATATAAATACTGCTTCTACGTTTCTTAACAGAATACGGATTTCCAATGGATGCCGATGTAGCTCAGCCGGTAGAGCAACTGATTCGTAATCAGTAGGTCACCAGTTCGATTCTGGTCATCGGCTCCAGTTTTAGTAAGGGATTGAGCAATTTCAGCTTAATCCCTTTTTCTTTAAATGCTACCCTATAGCTACCCTGTGGAATGATTTTTCGTGATCTCTGGTTATGTTTGAACAGCGGTGAATTTCCATGAATGAATTTAGCAAGTGTCCAAATCATCATTTCAAAACTTCGTTTTTACTGTACTGAGATGTCACCAGCGGATAGTGATTGGACAAGACATCTTCCTAAAGTCAGCAAACTGTAACCCTTGAAGAAAATGCTTGATTTCAAGTGGCAAACAGTATCTAATTAGCTAAAATAGCACTGGATTACATTTCATTGACATATAGCTATATATTATCTATGTTTTTACAGGAACTTTGCAAATCAATTTATTTTAAAAAGAATGTTTCTAAATTCCCCAATAATACTAAAGAAAATAAAATAGTGGGGACTGATAATGATTGATATTAAGACATTAATGATTATTTACCTAAGCGTCAACATTATTAACACCGGAGCAATGATAGTTATTTGGAGGCAGAACCAAGAGCGATATAAAGGTATATCTTTTTGGTTGGTTGGGCTAACGCTACAGGCAGTAGGGTCTCTATTGCTGATCCTCCGTGGACACATACCTAATATCATATCCATGACTGGTTCTAATGTTATAATATTGGGTGGATTATTGATTGTTTTAATGGGATTGGAACGATTCACAGGAAGAAATAATAGGAACACCCATAATTACCTTCTCCTTGTCGTTTTTATTGCTGTTAGTATTTATTTCGTCTTAATCCAACCGAATCAGAAAGCGCGTGATATTGCTTTTACTGCGATGTTGATAATCTATACTTTCCAGTGTAGCTGGCTCCTGCTGCGTAGTGTAGATCGCGGTATGCGCCGATTAACACAGCTCACAGGCATAATGTTTGGAGTCTACACTACTGTCAACTTATCCAGGATCATCCTGACCGTTTTTTTTGACCAGGGCAATGATTTCTTTAAAGCAGGAGTAGTGACCGCACTTTCACTCACCTTGTATATCTTACTGAACATCAGCTTAACTATATGCTTCGTTTTGATGGTGAACGGGCGGTTGCTTAAGAACGTTCAATCAGAGGAAGAGAAATCCCGACTTCTCATTGAGAACAGTCAAGACATCATTTATACAATCACTACAAATGGTGTATTAACCTTCGTTTCACACGCATGGACCAAAATGCTCGGTCATCTTGTACAACAGGTTATTGGACAACCAATCGGGCAATTTGTCCATACGGAAGATCTTCCATTATGTATGGAGTGGATAAAAAAAGTGATCGAAACAGGACAAAGTAAGGGTGTTGTTGAGTACCGCGTGCGGCACATGGACGGATCATGGTACTGGCACGAATCGAGGGCGGTTCCTTTGAAAGATAAAACAGGTGCTATCATCGGGTTTGAAGGTATCGCCAGAGACATCACCAAGCGCAAAGAACTGCAGCAAAAGCTCGAGGAAATGGCAACGCATGACTATCTGACCGGGTTGCCAAACAGGGCGTTGCTAAATGACCGTTTCACCATAGCAGCGGTGTTGGCCCAACGTAATAAGAATAGACTTGCCATCATGTCGTTGGATCTGGACAAGTTTAAATCCATCAATGATACCCTCGGTCACGACGCAGGGGATCAGATGCTTAAGGCTGTGAGCAAGCGGCTTAATGGAATAATACGTGCCAGCGACACGTTAGCCCGCGTTGGGGGAGACGAGTTTGTTTTGATGATGCTGGAGACCAACAATATGGAAAATGCCACTACCATTGCTCAAAAGATACTGGATTCCTTCAAAGAATCTATGCTTATCGACGGTCATGAGCTGCATTTATCTACCAGCATAGGTATTGCCATGTACCCTGAAGACGCGGAGGATCTGGAGAACTTGACCAAGAAATCCGATGCAGCGATGTATTACTCCAAGGGTCACGGCCGCAACCAGTTTAAATTCTTTGGTGATGGCGATGTCCAAACTGGTGGAGATAACAAGAGCGTAAATTGATTAAACCCCCGCAACAGAAAAGAATGGTGAATCTTTGCTCGGCTCACTAATGATGTCGGATATCACAATTCAAGTGGCAATCCTAACTTATATAATGAATCCTAAGTTGCCGACTTGTAGATGTCATGTGGTCATGGCTCACTACTTCCGCTGCCCGCCGATTGCCAATGCGCAGCAGGGGATAATTGGGGACGGTTATATTTAATTGACAATTTCAGCTAATTCTTGCCAATCCTACATTTCCGACCGTTGCCGACGGCAGTTATTATTCTGTAGTAAATATTTGGGACTTTCAATTTGGGTAATTCTGGGGACAGCATCCTTCATCAATGTCTCCTTTTGTCTAAAGAATAGCCTCGATCCCTTTGCGGTGGATCACATTCAGCAGCACGAGAGCCGCGCCTATCGGACGCTTTGCTCCACGCTCCAATCTCTTTTAATGTTTCCAGTTCGTCCGCCTCGATGTTGTCTCGTTCGCTTTTCGCAAAGCCGTAGAGGAACATAGCCCGCTTGCCGGAGCGGTAGGCGATTAGTAGCCGGTAACCACCCGAACGGCCATGTCCTGTTCGCGCCACCCGTTGTTTGATGGTCCCATTGATTGATTATTAAACCAGTTTGTGCTATTATTTTTGCAAATAAGGAGGTAAATCTATGCCCGTGGTAAGGAGCGAAAAATGAAATTCAATATTGAACAATATATCGCGAAAGCGGACATAGAATCTTTCTGCCGACAGAACAACATTAGGAAGATTGCCCTGTTTGGCTCAGCTCTGCGTGATGAATTAAACCCGGATAGCGATATTGACCTGCTTGTAGAGTTTGAAGAAGATCATATTCCGGGCTTAATTACGCTGGCGGGAATGGAAATTGAATTGAGCGATAAAATCGGCAGAAAAGTGGATCTCCGCACACCGCGAGATCTCAGTAGATATTTCCGAGCTGAAGTTGTTAGGCAGGCAGAGGTGCAATATGAAGCTAGATGACAAAATAAGGTTGCAACACATGCGCGATGCCGCTCAGGAGGCGGTTATATTTCTAGACTCCGTCAATGGCGAAAATATTGAAAACAACCGCCTTGTTTCTCACGCCATTGTTCGATTGATTGAAGTTGTTGGCGAAGCAGCGGCGCAAATATCCAAAGAATACAAAACTTCACATTCGGAAATGCCCTGGGCGCAGATTATCGGAATGCGTAACCGTATCGTCCATGCCTATTTTGATATTGATTACGCCCTTGTGGAAAGCACTGTGAAATATGATTTTCCCGCACTTCTCGAACAACTGACAAATCTGATTGCATCGTATAAGGAGCAGGAATAACGCGTTGCAAAGCCAATTGACAAACTCATTATCAATTCCCATTAAGCTCAATAGAATAAGGATCCATGATTTTATGGCTGGTAATCTGGCACAAGATCAGATCGTCACCGGAAAGTTCAGCAATA
>JBAXON010000273.1:0-3832 GCA_037133255.1 Deltaproteobacteria bacterium | reverse complement strand
ATGCCATTGGAGATAGAATCAGTTGTTTTTTGTTCTTTGGTTCTCGTTTAGTGAATAAACGAAGGCGAGAATTTCAGCGACAGCCTTGTATAATTCCACCGGAATTTCTGTGCCTACATCCAGTTTACTTAATATTTGAACCAAATCGGGATCATTTTTAATAGGGATGCCAAATTCCTCGGCTTTATCGATTATTTTATCGGCTACAAAACCACGACCACGAGCTGTTACTTTAGGCGCATTGGCACTTGTGCCATCGTATTTTATAGCCGCGGCCATTGTCTTTTTTTCTTTCATCATTTTTCACCAAGTGGCTATCAAATATTATCCCTACTTAGCTTCGCATGTAGGATAATTCGACTAGCGCTTCAAACTTCACTTCGTTCGTTTTCAGCGAGTCTCACTAAATGTTGATTTACCGGGCATAATACCAAGTAAGCTGTCAAAAATTAAAATCTTAATGTTTGAAAGCAACTTGGTATAACCTACGCAAAATAATTGACCAGGTCCACCCCTGAAAATGATTGCTCTTCAAAATATTCTTCCCGCTCTTGCGTAAGCTCATCTTCTTGAAGGCAATCAATATAATCTACACGGTAACCAATGCCTGCGAGAACGGATTCCAATTTGCTAAGTTCTCTTGAAATAATGTCTTTGACATCCTCTCTTTCGCATTTGATAAGCGATCGGAGACTACCCTCACGCACACTGGCGTTCACAGAAATTTTACCCAGAATATCCAAATCCAGAAATATCATTATCGAGCAGGAAGAATAATTTTTCTCATCTTGATTATTCTTGTCATCCGGCCGAATGAATATATCGGCCTGACGCAGGCCATCAGCCACAGACAGTGGCACTTGAAGAACCAATCCGTTATCGCTTTCTTGAAAGACAATATTTATAGCTTGCCTTGCTTCTATCGTTTTTAACGCCTCCGTGGTAAATCCGGCTATATTCATCAATTTTGCCTTTATCTGTGGATCAAGTTTCTCACTATCTTTAAGCAGTTCCTGAATTCCTGCGGATAATTTTAGCAACAATGTTTTTATGTTGTCATCGAATGGCTTACTATTGATGCCTTTTGCCCCCTCGGTAACAAGCCTGCTTAATTTGTTCTCCAGCAATAAACCGGTATTGACTATTAAATCTTTCAAGAAAAGATTGTTTCCTTTGGTATTGTTAGAAAACGTTATAGAATCAAAGAGTTTGATCAATTTGTCAATTTCACTTTTGGAAAATTTCAGAGGTAAATTGATAGCCTGAATATCTTTCACGAATTCGCCGGATTTGCTGAGAAGTTGCAATAATGAATCTGGATTTGTCCGCCAATACATCAACTTTTCGTTAATCTTAGGTTCAGTTGCTAACTTTTGATTGCTTGCAAAATTTAAAATTATTTGTGGTTGCAGGCTACTTACTTTAATCTGAATCTTTTCTCCAATATTGAGAGGCACTTCGGAAGATGCGGGAATGCTCATGTTTTTTATCGCCAGGAGATACTTATTTCCGGCAATTTTTTCCAGAACTGTTACTTCAAGAGTTTCTCCTACAGCAATACTACTTGAAGCAGCATTGGTTCGGGAAATTTCCAGATTGCTTATTGCTATACGGGGTGCGGCAGGTGATACCGGGTTTGGAGACATCAGACATTCTCATTTTTTATGCGCGAAAGATCAACAATCAATCCGACCTCCCCTTCGGGAAAACCGGTGGCGCTGGCTGTTTCTTCCTCAGAATAGCCCTTCCTGATCATGTTGATTACCTCCGCATACTTACTCTGTGAAAAATTAGCATCAGGGAGTATTGGTTCACCATCATAAGGTTCAGTTTCTCGCTGAAATTTCTCTAATATCGCCTTAACTCTTTTTTCTTTGATGTCCAGCTCGAGGGCAATCTCTTTTAGGCTTTTGCGGCTTTTTTCCAGAGCTTCCAAAAACCTGTCCGCGGTATTTTGCGATTGGGCAATGATTATTTTCAGATCTGCGATCATTTCCTGATGCTTACTTGCGTCATTATTTTTAATATTAGAATTTGCATGCCACAACAGAATTATAACAGCGATAAACAATGCCAAATCTATTGCAATTTGCACAAATATCGGATTTTGTATGTCCATGTGTCCATTTATACCAAGTTGCTTTCAAAAAATAAAAGGTTAATTTACCTGGTATAGTACCAAGTAAGCTTTCAAAAATTCATATATTTTTTTGAAAGCAACTTGTTATTATACCTTGATATTAATATGTCCGCCTTGGTCATCAGATTCGGCTTCCTCTGCTAAAAGAAGTCCGGCAGTCTCTCTATTTTGTTTATCCTTACCTTGCCGTTTGTTTTTTTGTTCTTCTTTTTCCTTAATTAGGGCCTTTTCCGACTCCTCTGATTGCTTAATTTTTTCCCTAAATATTCGATCCTGTTCGGAGAGCTCCATTTGGAAATAACGCTGCTGCATATCTCCATGCTGCTGCTGAATTTGCTGTACTTTTTCAGCCGGATGCATCTGTATAATTGATTGCTGCGCGTCTATTGCCCTGACCATGAATATCACCTCCCCCGTCAATTATTGTTCTCATGAAGCAGGACAGCTCATCATACCAAGTTGCTTTCAAAAAAATAAAATATAAATTTTTGAAAGCTTACTTGGTATTATATGGATCGTCAAAAAACAGGATTTCTTAAATTTCCTTTCTTTTCGGCCTTTCGTTGCGATAAGGTATTCCGATTGAAATAGTGCTAAAATTCTCTTCGCTAAACATATTGATTCGTGCGTTATATTTATTTAATATCAGAAACGCTTTTAAAACTCCCCTATCGATAGCACTATCCGGCAACTCATGGGAGCCGGAATTTATACTTTCCATTAGCGCAGCAACATAATCGGCAGAAAGAGCATCACCGGAATTTTTTATAAAAATACTGACATATTTATTGTCATGCTCGGTAGTAATGCTGAACTCCTTCATCTTACTTTCCCGCGCTCGTAACATGGCAAAACGAATCAATGCCCAAAAGGACATTGATAATTCCGCCATACTGCCCCTAAAATCGGGGGCATCATTATCCAGCCGAATATTTTTTTTGATGTCATGTTTTAAATCCAGATTAAAATCAAAAAAACGCATCTCTGAATTTATTAACTGAGAGATATTTACATTGTCTTCACCTTTTGCCGCCAGCGCATAAAATTTAGCAGCAACATCTTTAAAAATATCATGGAAAGATTCGGATTCCTGACTTACAGAACGAATGTCTGTTTTTATCCGCTGCATTTCCTCCATCATTTCTGCCGCGGCATCAGGATATATTTCTTTCATTTTTTTAAAGTTTTCTTCTATGCGGCGCTGGAGCAGTTTCGTTCGTCCCATAATGCCATTTAAGGGATTGGCAAAATTATGCAGAATACCAGGAATGAGTTCTTTGATGAAAGTAGCAGCAAATAGTTCTTCTAATGTCCGGTAACTCTCGCTATTATCCATTTTTAACATCTCTTTTCGATAGGTTAATCCTCTGGTTAGTAATACGATCCACTTAGAATAGAGTTATTATCACATAATTATATAATTAAGGAAATAAACATTTTTAATCACACCTTCCCCCAGCATTTTTTCGAGTTCTTTGGCCATTTCATTTTTCAGCCTTTTGCGCTCTTCCAGGGATCTTAAAGCAACTGCGCTTTTGCCTTTTGCTGTACGGTAAATTATTTTGCGCACCTCTTTGCTATTTACCAGTTTAGCAGCATTTTCATTTTCCATTATATCAATAGCAACATCACAAACAAGAATTTTACTCCTTCCACTTGTGTCTTTTAAATCAATGATAAAATCTTTGTAAT
>JBAXON010000272.1:0-3870 GCA_037133255.1 Deltaproteobacteria bacterium | reverse complement strand
TCATCGTACTTTTTTAATCCACCCCTTCGGTAACATTTTATTTGAGGCAATTCGGGTCCTGTTTTCCATTTGACATCTCCATGGGTATTCGATAGATTGAAAAAAGTTTATTCATGCAACAAGAGAATCACCTTTTTTTCCAGCCAGCATCATTTACCACGATAGGGGACATCAAATGAAGGATTTATCCGGGACAAAACAGAAAATTCAGAAGCTGGAAAAAACAGAAACAGCATATAAGACGACGCAGGAAGCTCTTCGGGCAAGCGAAGATAATTTTCGCCGGTCTCTGGATGAGTCCCCACTAGGCGTGCGCATAGTGACCACAAAAGGTGAAACCCTTTATGCCAATCGAGCCATTTTGGATTTCTATGGTTATGACAGCATCGAAGAATTAAAAACAACCACCGTGGAAAAGCGCTATACCAAGGAGAGCATTGCCGCATACCAGATCAGACAAACGAAAAGAAAGTGTGGGGTTGATAGTCCTTCTGAATATGAAATAAGCATCAACCGCAAAAATGGTGAAATCCGTCATTTGCAAGTTTATCGCAAAGAAATACTTTGGAACGGTAAAATGCAATATCAGGCAATTTACCAGGATATTACCGAGCGCAAGAAGGCGGAGGGGGCACTGCGAAAAAGCGAAGGAAAATATCGCAGCTTGTTGGACAATGCCAGTGATGCCATATTTCTTGCGGAAATAGAAGGAACCATCCTAGAAACCAACAAGAAAGGGGAGCAGCTTCTCGGGTACTCAAAAGAAGAGTTATCGGGCATCCATATTTCTCGGATTCATCCGAAAGAGGTCTTTGAAAAGATTAACAATACTTTCCAGAAAATGGCAATCGAAGAGTCAAGCTTTATCAATGATGTCTCCGTATTGAGGAAAGATGGGAAGCTCGTACCTGTTGATATTACAGGAAGCCTTGTTGAACAGGATGGAACAAAAATACTCCTGGGCATTTTCAGAGACATCACCGACCGCAAACAGGCGGAAGAAACTCTGCTGGATTCCAAATTGAAATTCCAGTTTCTCGCAGAGAGCATGGCTGATGTGGTATTCACTTTGGATATCAATTTGGTGACTACCTATGTCAGTCCTTCCATTGAAAGAATGCTGGGGTTCACTCCGGAAGAAAGGATAGCTCAAAAAGTCGATCAACAGTTGACCCCCAAATCCCAGAAATTGGTTTTTGAGACACTGTTGGCGGAATTAGGCCGAGATAAAGAGAAGGGGGTAGATCTGGACCGGTCGATGACCATGGAATTGGAGTATTATCACAAAGACGGTTCCATAAAGCATCTTGTAACTTTTATTCGAGGTATCCGTGACAGCAAGGGCAATTTAACTGGGTTTTACGGTTCACACCATGACATCACAGAACGCAAGCGGGCGGAGGATGAGCTGCTCGATAGTATCCAGCGCAATGCAGCACTGCTAAGCGCTAACCCAGATATGTTTTTCGTGTTCTCCGACGATGGGCGGTTTATAGATGCAAAAGCCGAGCATTCCGACCGCTTCCATGTGCCACCCTCAGACTTCCTCGGCAAGCGAATCAAAGACATCTTGCCACCGGACCTCGCGCAGCAGACCATAGACCACATCGCAGCGGCGAAGCAGACCGGTCGACTCGTCCAGTATAATTACACCCTCGGGATGAATGGCGAACCGAGGGACTTTGAAGCTCGTCTCGTTCCCTGCGAAAACGGCACTTTCATGGCAGTCGTTCGCGACATCACCGAGCGCAAGCAGGCAACTGAAGCGCTCCGGCAGAACGAGGAGCGATATAGGATGTTGGTAGAAAATGCGAGTGATATCATATTCAGGACGGACAACACTGGACACTTCACCTTCGTGAACCCTTCGGCGTTAAGTATTACAGGATACAAAGAAGAGGAAGTCATTGGGATGCACTATCCGGCATTAATCCGCGCGGATATGCGTGATGAAGCTGTTAAGTTCTTCGGTCATCAGTTCGTAAAGAGACTCCATAATACATATTCAGAATATCCCACTATCAAGAAAGATGGCCATGAAGTGTGGTTTGGGCAAAACACTCAGTTGATCGTGGAAGATGGCAACATTACAGGATTTCAGTCTGTTGCCCGCGATATCACCGACCGCAAACGCGTGGAGGATGCGCTGCGGGAAAGTGAAGAGCGCTACCGAAGCATTCTCGAAGAGATGGAGGAAGCCTACTACGAGGTCGATCTGAAAGGGAACTTCACATTTTTTAACGAGTCTCTGTGCAAAACCTTAGGTTACAGCCGAGTTGAGCTAATGGGCATGAACAACAGGGCTTATACTTCCCCGGAACACGCTAGAAAAGCATTCCTGGCCTTCAATGAGATCTATCAAACGGGTAGTCCGAAAGCCATGATTGATTATGAAATTATCAGGAAAGATGGTGGAAAGAGTTTCCTGGAGACATCTATTTTACCAATAAAAAATCCGTCAGGTAAGATAATCAGATTCCGTGGTGTTTCAAGGGATATCACCGACCGCAAGCAGGCGGAAGATGATCTGAAAGTTTCTGAAATTAATCTCCGTATGATTTTAGACAGTGTAGATAATGCCATCTTCATCTATACCGAGGATGGGAAAATCATCGACGTAAACAGCAAAATGCTTGAAATGTACAGAGTTAGCCGCGAGGAAGTTTGTTCAATGAGCATTGAAGATGACTTTTCTACACCGGATAACCCTCTAAACGAATTACCAGGAATATGGGAAAGCGTTATGAATGGAGAAAAGAGGCTCTTTGAATGGCAGGCGCGACGGCCTCATGACGGCTCTACATTTAATGCTGAGGTTTTTCTCAGGAAGATAAACCTGAACAATGGGGAATTCATCCTTGCAGCAGTTCGTGACATCACCGACCGCAAGAAGTCTGAGGAGAAACTTCAAAACACCATGGAAATCCTCAGAAAGGCAGTTGGCACAACCATCCAAGTCCTGGTGTCCGCTATTGAAACAAGAGATCCCTATACCGCAGGACACCAGGTTCGGTCTGCAAACCTTGCCCGTACCATTGCCACAGAGATGGGACTTTCACAGGAAAAGATTGAAGGCATCCGCATGGCCGGTTCCATTCATGACATCGGGAAATTATCCATACCAGCGGAGATATTGTCCAAGCCGACAAAACTGTCCGAAATTGAGTTTTCATTGATTAAAGAACATGCCCTACAGGGATACGAGATGCTGAAGAATGTGGAGTCCCCCTGGCCCTTGGCAGAGATTGTTTACCAGCACCATGAACGAATAGATGGCTCCGGTTATCCAAGAAATCTCAAAGGTAATGACATTCTTATAGAAGCCCACATTCTAAGTGTTGCCGACGTGGTGGAAGCCATGGCCTCCCACAGGCCATATCGTCCATCTTTAGGACTCTATGCAGCGCTGGATGAAATCGATAAGAATAGAGTAACTTTTTACGACGAAGCTGTTGTGGATGCCTGCCTGAGGTTATTCCGGGAGAAAGGTTATCAACTAGAATGTACCTGATTGCAAACGGTAGTCCTCACTCAAATTCCAAAGTGAAAGATACTGACTTGTAGATGCTCTACGTAACAAAAGCGATTCATTCCCTATTCTCGCGTAGACGAGGGGTAGATGCGCAGGACGCTTTATCCGCCCCTGCAATTTATTTGGCAAGGTAGAAAAACAGCGACAGAATATCACCATCCCTTCTTCCTCAACCGGCACGATCAGCGTCGCGGCACTCCACTTTTTCGGCCAAAATTTCCTTGACATGATAGACCGTTATCCGTAAACGCACTTTAATGAAAAAAGTGGAGAGACCATAAGTGATTAGCCGGCCCGATTGTTTTCAATCCGGAGAATGACTCTTTTCATAATGTCAG
>JBAXON010000271.1:0-3936 GCA_037133255.1 Deltaproteobacteria bacterium | reverse complement strand
ATTGTAGGATTCACCAACGTACTCGAATGTTGCAGACACAACAAAGTCAAACATCTGGTCTTCGCCTCATCCAGCTCTATTTACGGAACAAATGACAAAATTCCGTTCTCTGTGAGCGATAATGTTGATCACCCCGTATCGCTTTATGCTGCTTCCAAAAAAGCAAATGAACTGATGGCCCATACCTACGCGCATCTGTATGACTTGCCCTGTACCGGACTTCGATTTTTTACTGTATATGGTCCATGGGGCCGCCCTGATATGGCCTATTTCTCTTTTACAAAAGCTATTATAGAAGATAAGCCAATTGATGTGTTCAATTTTGGAAACATGAAGCGCGATTTCACCTACATTGATGATATAGTCGAAGGCCTTGTTCGTGTCATGAATAAAATTCCTCAGCCGAATCCTGATTGGGACAGGACAAATCCCGATCCGGGTTCAAGTTATGCGCCCTACAAACTATACAACATCGGCAATAATAATCCGGTTGAACTCATAAAGTTTATAGAAATATTAGAAAATAATCTCGGCAAAACAGCACAAAAAAATATGCTTCCCATGCAACAGGGTGATGTACCGATTACCTATGCAAACGTAGATGACTTAATGAAAGATGTCGGTTTCAAGCCATCTACACCATTGAGCGAAGGTATTGCAAAATTTGTTAATTGGTATAAGCAATACTATAAATAAAAAAAGTAAGAAGGACGCATATCTATGAAAGAGAATATTGAAACCATTACCCACGGGCTGGAACCCATCGCCCTGATCATCCGGGCAGACTATGACGAACCGGGCATTAAATTTTTCACTCCAGGTAGTTTTTCCCAGCAGGTGGCCTACATGAAGCATCCGGAAGGCCACAAGATTTCCGCCCACGTTCACAACATGATTACAAGACAGGTCCTCTATACGCAGGAAGTCTTATTTATTCGGCGTGGCAAAGTGAAGGTAAAACTCTATGCGTCGAGCAAGGAACACATTGGTGACAGGATTCTGATTGCAGGCGACCTCATTCTTCTCTGCGGTGGTGGCCACTCTTTTGAAATGTTGGAAGAAACATCCATGATTGAAATCAAGCAAGGCCCCTTCTCCGGGGAAGGCGATAAAACCAGATTTGAAGAGTAGTGAGAATGAGATTAAGATTGAGACTAAGGGAATAGAATGAAATACAATAGCTTTAAGGACATGCCTGTTTGGAAGGAAGCTATGGATATAGCCGAGGCTGTATTTAAAATAACAGAAGGATTACCAAAAAAAGAGGATTACGGTTTGACATCACAAGTAAGGCGTTCTGCATTGAGTATGTCTGGAAATATTGCAGAGGCCTTTGGTCGTTATCATATAAACGACAAGATCAATTTCTATTACTTTTCAAGAGGGTCAATCACAGAGACATCCAGCCACCTTGAGTATGGTGTTAGAGTTGGGTATTTTGATCGAGAACAGACAAAAATCATCAGCGATAAACTTGATAATTTACTTGAGGAAATTAACAGACTAGTGAAATCTCTAAAATCTCACACCAAGCCTAAATCTCAACCTTAACCTTAATCTAAGGAGTTTCTTATGATCCCTGTCAATGAACCTCTCATCGGCGAAAAAGAAATTGAATACGTCAACGAGTGCCTCCGCACGGGTTGGATCTCTTCTGCTGGGCGTTTCATCGAGGAATTCGAGCAGAAATGGGCCGCATACTGCGGCATGAAATATGGCATTGCCATGAACAACGGCACCACGGCCCTTCAGGCCGCCGTTGGTTGCCTCGGTCTCCAGCCGGGCGATAAAGTTATCATGCCGACCTTCACCATCATTTCCTGCGCACAGGCGATCATCTATAACGGCGGTGTTCCGATCCTTGTAGATAGCGATCCCCGCACTTGGTGCATGGACGTGGAACAAGTAAAGATAAAGGTTGAAAATGAGATAGCAAAAGGCGATGGAAAGCTCAAAGCCATAATGCCCGTGCACATCTATGGCCATCCTGTCGACATGGACCCGATCTTGGAGCTTGCCCAAAAGTACAATCTCAAAATCATTGAAGACGCCGCCGAAGTTCACGGTGCCGAGTATTTGACTGGCCGCGTAACTACAAGCCCACAATGGAAACGCTGCGGCGGCTTTGGCCACATCAGTGTCTTCAGCTTTTACGCTAATAAACTTATTACCACAGGAGAAGGCGGCATGGTCCTCACAAATGACCCAGCCTATGCGGAGAAGGCAAGAAGCCTGCGCAATCTTTGTTTTCGCCCGGAACAGCGTTTTCTTCACACCGAACTTGGCCACAATTTCCGCCTCACCAACCTGCAGGCGGCCATTGGCCTTGGTCAATTGGAACGCATGGATGAAATTATTGCGAAAAAACGATGGATGGGAAAGGCCTACACGGAGCGACTTCAGAATATCCCCGTCCTCCAGTTACCAGTAGAAGAAACTTGGGCAAAACAAGTTTATTGGATGTATGGAATCGTCCTGGATAAAAGCATAGGACTCAACGCCGTCAAATTTGCGCAGAAACTAAAAGAAAAAGGTGTGGAAACCCGCCCCTTCTTCCGGGGCATGCACGAACAGCCAGTTTTCCAAGACATGGGCCTCTTCAAGGATGAAAAATACCCTGTTGCCGAACATATAGCTAGGCAAGGCCTCTATTTACCATCAGGCCTGACTCTTACGGAAGCACAATTAGACCAAGTCTGTGAGGCGGCAAGGATCATTCTGGATAAACTGTAGCATTACTGGAGGGTATTATGAAAAATACGATGGACAAAATAAAGAAGGCAATACCGAAACCAGTGAAGGAAGTTATTAAAAGGATGCATGTTCTTTATAACCTTCGCAATCGACGGTTGTTTAAACCTTATCTTAAGAAGAAAAATGTTGAGGGCGTAGCCTTCGATTTTTGGATAGGTGATAGAGATGGACGTGATTGGTATGATATACAATGTACCGATCCCGAATGGGCAGAGATGCGGTTCATGAAGGACCATATGATTGAATTGGGTGATGTTATCCTCGAGTGCGGAGGCCACCATGGTTGCACGGCCATCGTTCTGTCCGCCTGGGTTGGAGATGCCGGGAAGGTCATCACGTTTGAGCCGCTACCAAATAATTGTGACATAATTCAGATGAACATCGAGCAGAATATGCTAAAAAATGTTACCCTAGAAAGGAAAGCCGTTGGTGATAAAAGGGGGAAAATAACCATCAGTGATGCATCCAATTCCTCTGTTGCGATGGTCGGCGAAGGTATAGAAGTTGAAATGATCTGTTTGGATGAATATGCGAATTTGAATCCTACTTTCCTCAAGATTGATGTCGAAGGGTTCGAGGAACAGGTTTTGCGGGGTGCGATGAGAATACTAAAAAAACGTCCAAAATTCGCCATAGAGATTCATACTGAGCAGCTTTCTAAGTATGGATCATCAGTGGAAGATCTCTTCAAGTTGATAGATGTTAGTGACTACAATCTTTGGATTCAGTGGGGGGACGGAAAGCTGCCCGAAGAATACGATGTTAAGACACCGATTCAAAGTCGGGTTCACATTTTTGGTATTCCACGAAAAAAACAAGCAGGAACATAACAATTTACCACATCATATCAGTACCCCAAATCGACCGAAGCACAACTGCGCCAAGTCTGTGACGCAGTAAAAACCATTTTGGATGATATAAAATAAGGAAGAGGAATATAATAATGTTTAAATCTCAATCTCAATCTGAATCTTTTCCTCAACCCAAACCAAATCGGAGTCCTTATATGCCAGTATCCCTGAAAGCGGCGGCAAAGAAATACCTTAGTAAAGTAACAAATCTCATTTCATCACAATTAAATCTTCAGGAAAAAAATTCACCTCAAGTAAAAATCAACCAGCGAATGCTGTTCAATTTATATCGGCATTCAATCAGCCAGGGATACCGCTGCCCACTGTCTGA
>JBAXON010000270.1:0-3948 GCA_037133255.1 Deltaproteobacteria bacterium | reverse complement strand
AGAGTCCTGATAATAACAGGCTTTTCCCGCACCCGGTGCAGGATCACCAAACACATCATTGTTGCAGGAAATGCTGTTCATCGCAGATTGGTAGTTCCACCTATCGCCGGCACCATATCTGATATCCCTCTGACCATGAAATTTACAATATCCTCCTTCGTTGGCGCAACGTACCCAACTATCTTGAGGACGGTTGTCATGTCCTGAACGTACCCCACGATCTTGACGACTGTCATCATGTCCTGATGGTTGTCGAAATTCTTTATCCGACGGTTGAGAGTCCTGATAATAACAGGCTTTTCCCGCACCCGGTGCAGGATCACCAAACACACTATTACTGCAGGAAATTCGATTGGTTGCCTTTTTCATAGCCCATCGGTCGCCCGTCCCGTATCGCACCATCTTTGTTCCGGGAACTATGCAGGATTGATTTTCACCTGCACAGGCAATCCACTCGTTGGCATAAGCCGGATAGGAACAGACGGCCAGAGTTACTATAACTATTAACAGAATAAGTCTCTTCATGCATTTTACCTCCATTATTAGATTAATTGACAAAACACTATTCAAAAAGAGTATATGAAACAAAAATTTATGTGTCAACACGATTTTAACGAATTAGCAATGGTTTCCCAAAACGATTTTGAATGTGGTTTTCACTTACCCTGCATCTGGCAAATGGAGACGCGATGAAAGAATTTTTCTTAAAAATTGGCCGGTGGGGGATTGATCTTGGCTTGCCACATCTTCTACTGTGCCTGCCGCAACAATCTGGCCGCCTCCATGGCCGCCTTCCGGGCCCAGATCGATAATGTAATCGGCGCACTTGATCACATCCAGATTGTGTTCAATAACAACCAGAGTATTGCCCATATCCACCAGGCGGGTCAAAACATCCAACAACTTTTGAATATCCGCGAAATGCAATCCAATAGTTGGTTCATCAAGAATATAAAGAGTGTTGCTGTTGAGTCGTTTGCCCAGTTCACGCGCCAGCTTTATTCTCTGAGCTTCACCACCGGAAAGAGTCGTTGCCGACTGCCCCAGGCAGATATAGCCTAAGCCAACTTCACTGAATAATTGCAGATGAGATTTTATCTGCGGAATATTGGAAAAAAATGCCAGTGCCTGAGTAACCGTCATCTCCAGAATATCGGCAACACTTTGATCCTTATATTTAATATCTAGCGTGTCCTGGTTAAATCGTTTGCCGTGGCAAACATCACAAGTCACATATACATCCGGCAGAAAATGCATTTCAATTTTATTTAAACCATTACCTTCACAAGCCTCGCAACGGCCGCCTTTCACGTTGAAGCTGAACCTTCCGGGCTTATAGCCGCGAACCCGCGCTTCGGGGAGATTGGCAAACAACTCGCGAATAAAAGAAAATATTCCCGTGTAAGTTACCGGATTTGATCGCGGCGTCCGGCCGATAGGCTGCTGATTGATCATGATAACCCGTTCAATACCGCCCAAATCAACAACCTTTTTAATTTTCCCCATGGATCCTTCCTGCTGATTCAAACGACGCGCCATTACTTTATAAAGAGTTTCAATAATCATGGTGCTTTTACCGGAACCCGATACACCGGTTATCGCGGTGAACACTCCCACCGGTATTTTAATATCAATATTTTTAAGATTGTTTTCGCTGGCTCCTTCCAAAACGATGTGCCTGCCCGCAATTGAACGCCTTTTAGCAGGCATTGCGATGGAATCCCTGCCGGATAGAAAGCGACCGGTAAGAGATTTGTCATCTTTAATGATTTCTTCCGGAGTTCCTTGAAAAACAACATGCCCGCCGTGCGCTCCGGCCCCCGGCCCCATATCAACAATATGATCGCATTTAAACATCATATCGGCATCATGTTCTACAACCAAAACAGTATTGCCCATATCGCGCAGCTTTTTTAATGTATCAATCAGGCGCAAATTGTCTCTCTGGTGCAACCCCACAGTAGGTTCATCGAGCACATACAAAACGCCCATCAACCCGGAGCCGATTTGCGTTGCCAGCCGGATGCGCTGGCTTTCACCGCCCGATAAAGACAAGGTGGCTCTCTGTAAACTTAAATAATCCATGCCGACATTGAGCAGAAATTGCAGGCGACTTTTTATTTCTTTAAGGATTCTTTCGGAGATGATTTTTTCCTGAGATGATAAGGATAGCTTGTCAAAAAAATTATAGCATTCGCGAATCGAAAGCTGGCAGAGTTCATAAATATTTTTTGAACCTACCTTAACCGCCAGGGTTTCTTCTTTCAGGCGTGCTCCATGACAGGTATCGCAGGCGCTTAGATCGATGTATTGGCCTAAATCATTGCGTACAGCGGTTGATGCTGTTTCCCGCCAGCGGCGCTCAAGTTGTTTTATGGCTCCTTCAAAGGGACGATGAACGAAATATCTTTTATCCGGGCGGTCGGAATAAAATTTAATGTTTTCTGTTCCCGATCCATAAAGGAGAACTTTCTGAATTTTTTCCGGTAATTTATTAAATGGTGTATGAATATCAAAACCATAATGAGTACAGAGCGCGTCGAGCATATTATGGTAATAAAGAGAATTACGGCCAGCCCAGGGAGCGACCGCCCCTTCCCTTAATGAAAGGCCGGCATCCGGCACAACCAGATCCACGGCAAAATGCGTGCGGGAACCCAGCCCATTGCAGTCAGGACAGGCGCCATAGGGACTATTAAAGGAAAACATGCGAGGTGTAAGAGCAGGAATACTTATGCCGCAATCCGGGCAGGCGTATTTTTCACTGTAAAGCATTTCTTCGCCACTTTGCAAAACTATGCGCACAAGCCCTTCGGCGCGGCTTGAGGCGATCTCCAGAGAATCACGCAGCCTCTTTCTCACGCCTTCTTTTAATACCAGGCGGTCAACAATCAAATCAATATCGTGGCGCTTTGTTTTTGTAAGTTGTATTTCGTCTGCCAGATCTCTAAGCTCTTTGTCAATCCGGACACGCGCGAATCCTTCTTTCTGAAGCCTTTTCAGTTCTTTTGCGAATTCACCTTTCTTGCCGCGTACCAGTGGCGCCAGAATACTGAAGCGCGTATTTACCGGCAGGGCAAGAATGTTTTCCACGATACTATCAATTGTCTGCGATTTAATTTCCCGACCGCAGCGATAACAATGACAAATCCCAATGCCTGCATAAAGCAGGCGGAAGTAGTCATAAATTTCGGTGACTGTGCCGACAGTTGAACGGGGATTGTGACTGGCTGTGCGCTGCTCAATAGCTATAGCCGGCGAGAGGCCTTCAATTGATTCCACATCGGGCTTATCCATTTGCCCGATAAATTGACGGGCATACGTGGAAAGTGATTCCACATAACGCCTTTGTCCTTCGGCATAAATAGTATCGAATGCCAGTGAAGATTTACCGGAACCGCTAACACCGGTAATCACAACAAGTTTATCACGAGGTATATCTAAACTTACATTTTTTAAATTATGCTGGGAAGCGCCTTTGATTCTTATTGCATCCATATATTGCTTTACTGCTTACTGCGCTTTTATTTCAATAAACGTCTTTTTCCGGACAGAATTGATCCATTCTTCATATTTCTTTTCCAATTTCTCATCTTCGATTTTTGCCCTGATTTCTTCCCGCACTGCCGCGATGGGTTTTAGTCCAGCGCCCTTCTTATCCACAGCCATAATAATATGAAATCCGAGGTCGGACTCTATCACTTCGCTTAATTGCCCCATAGGCAGGTTAAACGCTGCCTTTTCCACTGCGGCAAGGATTGTGCCTTTCTCGACAAAACCGATATCACCACCTTGTTCCGCCCCAGGTCCCTGAGAATACTTTACGGCAAGCATCTCAAACTGTTCACCGGAAAGGGCGCGTTTACGCAACTTCTCGGCCTCCGCTTTAATTTTGGCTTTTGTTTGCTTATCCGCTTTAGCGGGAATAGCTAAAAATATTTGTTTTAA
>JBAXON010000269.1:0-4071 GCA_037133255.1 Deltaproteobacteria bacterium | reverse complement strand
ATTTCAAACACAAATCCTCAAAATATTTTAATCACCATATGTGTGTATTTGTAGATGCTATCCGTCTTTGATTCCATCAGTAAGCGTAATTTGCACATCTGGTACCATCACCGGTTAAATCTTTTTTTCAACAGCCTGATGATGCTGGCCATTTCCGGACTTTTCAGGAAGTATGAACAGATAAAAAAAGTTGCAGCACCTGCGGTTATGGTTGTCAGAAGGTAGATTAGTCTTGATCTGAAGGACGACTCGGAATCCCAGGGCAGAAAAATATTAATCAATATTATTGCGCCCCACATGATAAGGGAAGACGCTATTATTTTCAGCGTGGAAAAATAAAAATCCCGGTCAAGAAAAGCTCCGATCTTTTTTCTCAAAACTATACCCAAAATTATTACGTTGACTGCAGCGGCAATTGAATTGGCTAGCGCCAGGCCCAAATGCTTTAAGGGAAACATCAGGATGAGGCTCGCGACTAAATTGACAATTAGCGTGATGACTGCCGCTTTCATCGGCCATTTGGCATCCTGCAATGAGTAAAACACGGCAACAACAACGCGCAGAAGAGAAAATGCCCACAAGCCCAGGGCGTAGCAGAACAATGCCTGAGCAGTCAAAACCGTGGCCTGAGCATCAAAAGCACCCCGCTGAAACAGAACAGAGATGATCGGCAAGTTCAGCGCCATTAGTGCCACCATCGCGGGAATCGTCACAAAAAGCATGAGCCGCATAGAAAAAGACAGGGTTGATTTTAATGCTTCACGGTTACCTTGCAGCGCGTGTTCGGAAAGACTGGGCAAGGAGGCCGTACCTATAGCAATGGCAAAAACTCCTAAAGGTAATTCCATAATACGATCGGCATAGTAAAGATAGGAAACACTGCCTTTAGGTAGAAATGACGCCAGAACATTGCCGACAAAAACATTAATTGTACCCACAGCGGCGCCTAAAATTGCCGGAAAAAGTAAAACTGTCATTTGTTTAATGCCCGAATGCTGCCAATTAAAATTGAATTTAAATTTTACCTTAAATTTAGACAAGAACGGCCACTGCATCGCCAGTTGCAGCACGCCTCCTATCATCACGCCAATGGCGAGTGCTGTTATCGGCTCGGCAAAATAATCGCGTAACAAGAGCGCTGCGGCTATCATAGAGATGTTCAAAATCACAGGTGACAGGGCGGGTGCGGCAAAATGGCGAAAAGAATTCAAAATGCCCATGCAGAGCGCGACAAGCGACATAAAGAAAATATAGGGGAACATTAAGCGGGTTAAAAAAACGGCCAAGGCGAACTGCTCCGGTGTTTGAATAAAGCCCGGCGCCTGAAGAGCTACTATCAGTGGCGCGAGTAAAACGCCAAGAATAGAAATAACCACCAGGACTATCGACAATAAGGTAAAGGCAACATTGGCCAGTTCCAGGGCTTCTTGCCTTGATTTGTTCCGCAGGTATTCGGTAAAAACGGGAACGAAGGATACGGTAAGAGAGCCTTCACCGATCAATCGCCTTAAAAGATTTGGAATGCGAAAGGCAATCAAAAAAGCATCGTAAATCCAACTCGCGCCAAAAAGAGCGGCGACAACCATGTCGCGGATAAAGCCAAATATCCGGCTGATCATTGTGGCAATACCCACAACTCCGGCTGCTTTGGCTACTTTGGAATTTTCTGAATTTTTAACCTGTTCCATAATTATTATATTTAATATGCCCGTAAAAGTAAGATAGTTTCAAGATGATCATACACCGCCACGGCCTTCTGTGGAAGAAATATTTGACCATAAATTAGAATAATTTCTTGAGTGGTGACAAAATACGGCGGGCAAAATCCCTCTTGACTATTAACTGTTAGTGTGTCCAAGGTTAGATAATTAATGAGCAAGTTACAGAAGCTCAAGAGGTAAGGCATGCAAGCCCCTCACTATTTCCTTCCTTCTCAATCAGGAGCCGGATGGGGGTGATTTTGATGCTTTGTGGGCCCCCAGGGGAAAATAGAAGTTTGGCGAACGCCAGTCAACAAGAAAGGGGATTAAAATGAACAAGAATTTGTATGTCGGTAACCTGTCTTTTAAAGTCACAGATGATGATCTGAAGACTAACTTTTCCGAAGCAGGAGAAGTTGCTACAGCATCAATCATTAAGGACAAGTTTACGGGACAATCCAAAGGTTTTGGATTTGTCGAAATGAAAACAGAAGAAGGCGCAACAGAGGCCATCAAGAAATTTAACGGTGGAATGCTGGATGGCAAGGCAATTACCGTCAATGAGGCTCGCCCGAAAAAAGAATTCAGCGGCGGCGGAAATCGTGGTGGTGGAGGCGGTGGATACCGTGGCGGTGGAGGTGGTAACCGTGGTGGTGGAGGCGGTAACCGTGGCGGTGGAGGCGGCGGCCGATACTAATTATTTTGTAATATCAGGTGAATGCGTTACGTGTCATTCATCGTGTACATAGACATAAAAAGCCGAAGGGGCAAAAATCTCTTCGGCTTTTTTGCGGCTGATGGAATGGGTTGCCAGTTTACATGGGACATGATATGGGGGAAAAAATAAAAAAATGAACTTTAAGTTCAATAAAAATAATTAATCAGACATTAAGAAAGGAGTATGAGAACAAATGAAAGAAGCTTTTATTGTAAATGGTGCCAGAACTGCCGTTGGTGAATTCGGCGGTTCCTTAAAAGGCGTTAAAGTTGTTGAATTGGGCGCTATCGTAATTAAAGAGGCCATTAAGCGCTGCGGCCTGCGACCGGCAATTACCGATGATATTAAATCTTATCGGCCCAAGCCCTTCGGAGATTTTGATCAGACAGAAATCAACAAAAAATATGATGATTATGACAAAGGTCTCAAACCGGTCTATTTTGATGAAGTTATCATGGGCCACGGTGTGCAGGCAGGACAGGGCCAAAGTACCGCGAGACAATCAACAATTTACGCGGGACTACCGGAAGAAACAAACGCCTATACCGTAAACAAAGTCTGCGCCTCCGGCATGAAGGCCATTGCGCTGGCTGCCCAGTCAATTTTCGCAGGCGATTCAGATGTCGTTGTAGCCGGTGGAATGGAGAACATGAGCAATGTTCCCTTTGCTTTGGCTGATGCCCGCTGGGGATATCGCATGAGCATGCCCTATGGCCAGATTACAGACTTGATGGTGCATGACGGGCTCTATGAGATATTTAATGCCTACCACATGGGCATGACGGCGGAAAACCTGGCAAAACTCTATAAAATATCCCGCGAGGAACAGGACTTGTTCGGCTATACCAGCCATCAGCGCGCACTTAAAGCGAATGCTTCAGGCGCGGTGGCAGACGAAATTGTTCCGGTTGTCATTCCCCAGAAGAAAGGCGATCCCAAAATATTCAAAGTGGACGAACGCCCCATGGACACAACACTGGAAAAAATGGGCAAACTATCACCGGTATTCAAGAAAGATGGGTCAGTAACGGCGGGTAACGCATCCGGTATCAACGACGCAGCAGCGGCAGTGGTCGTCATGAGCGGAGAGAAAGTAAAAGCCCTGGGCTTAAAACCTCTGGCTAAAATTCTTGGTTACGCATCCGGTGGTGTTGATCCAGCTTACATGGGTCTTGGCCCGATTCCCGCAACGCGAAAATTATTCAAGAAGCTCAACCTCTCGATGAAAGACATGGGCCTGCTTGAATTTAATGAAGCCTTTGCCGTTCAGGCTCTGGCCTGCATTAAAGAGCTTGGTGTCAATCAGGATATCTGCAACGTCAACGGCGGGGCAATTTCTATCGGGCATCCAATCGGCTGCACCGGTGCGCGAATTACTTATTCACTGGCCATGCAGATGAAAAAACGGGGCGTGAAATACGGCCTGGCATCTTTATGCATCGGCGGCGGACAGGGTATGTCGATTATATTGGAGAGCGTGTAATACCAAATTTTAAAACCCCCTCAACGCTTTCGCTTTGAGGGGGTTTTTTTATATTTCTAAGATCATGTTTGTTCTTTACTGTTTAGTTTGAACTTATTTTTATGTTACGATCGTCTTTACCATTTCAATTACCGGATTGGTGAAAAGAGCCATCAGGATTGTGTAAAGAG
>JBAXON010000268.1:0-4090 GCA_037133255.1 Deltaproteobacteria bacterium | reverse complement strand
CGGGGCAGGCGATGAAAAAAAATATATTGCAGGCCCAGAGCGCGATGGACAAGGGGATGCTCTGCCCTGGCGCTTAGACGTCCCTCTTTGGAACTCCAGAATTCCTCCAGCAGCTTCGGTCTTTCCAGACAGATTGAATATGGTGTGGAAAGCAGTTCCGCCCTGATGGCGACTATGCGGGCAGTGGGGTTGATAAAACTTTCCCCCGGGATAAACGTGTCCAAGGGCGAAGACGGCTTAAATTGCGGTAATGTAAACATGTGACCATTACCTCCTTTTTTGTTGTGAAACACCTATTCCGAAAGCGCAGTACCTGAATAACCTGAAGGTCACTATAGAGTTACACGAGGTCATCTGCGACGGGGTTTTGAAAGCAGCTTGGTATTATCTGTATTTCCAATTTTCTTGATAGTCTCTAGTAAGAAACCCCGGTGGAATTTTACCACCGGGGTTTTCCTGTTATATTAACTCTTTTTATGGCTCTATCGGTGCATTGGGATCTGCTAACCAATCCATAGACGATCCGTCATAAACCTTGATATCTTTATAACCCAGCATTTCTGTCATAATGAATGCCCAGGATGTGGCAGTTTTGCCTGTATCGCAATAAAGGACGACTTCTTTATTCAAATCCTTCCCCGTTGCCTTTTCAGCAAGCGCGGCAAGAGCGGCCTTGTCTTTGTATAAACCTTCCGGTGTATACAGTTGACCTACAGGAAGATTAACAGCTCCTTTGATTCGTCCTAATTTAGCTACGAACGGAAGCTTTTCCTTCCCTTCGTAGAAAGCCGGTGCTCGGGTATCCACGATAGTGGTCTTGCCAACCTTGTCCAACACAAAAGCCTTGTCCACGTACAGATTACTATTTACCGCAGCTTTGAATGTTTTTGCTTTAGCCTTTACCAAATCCTGAGATAAAGGTTTCTTTTCCTTATCCCATTGAGTCTGTCCTCCATTGAGAATGGCGGTATTGGGAACACCAACATACTTCAATGTCCAGGCAACGCGGGTCATATCAAACTGCTCGGGCACTTTTTCCGTTTTCCCGACAACTACAACCAGAGAATCTTTGTCAATACCGGCACCTCCGATAACATCAACCAAATCATCAATCGGGGGCAATTCGTTGAGCAGCTCGCCTTTTTTAATTGCCCATGATCCATAAAATACATTAATCGCACCAGGAATATGGCCTGCCTTGTAGTCCTCGACCTTACGCACATCCACGATAACTATCTTTGCGTTTTTCAGATTCTTTTGCAGCCAGTCTGTGGATACAATGGGATCAATTCCTCTGGCCATAGCTGTTAGTGGCAGAAGTAAAACGATAATCACCATTACTGCTTTTAACCATCTTGCATTTCTCATAAAATCCTCCTCTGTTATTTGGTATTTGGTTTAATGTTATAGATCAATCCTTCATTGGCCTTAGAGCCGTCTTTGATAAGCATTTCCCGCTTAAGAAATCCCTCTTTGGCCACGTGACAGGAATCGCATGAACGTGTTCGCGCTGTCCGTTTTGTGATGTTGTGCACCGCTGAATTCCAGTAATTGGGCAGCGCGTCGAAGTTCTCCATTTTGATTCCCGCCTGATGAAAGCTACTTTTTATGGTAGGAATGAGCCGAAGTGTTGTCAAGGTCTTTTTATCCCGCGGATTTAAACCCAAAATAAAATCCGGTTTCGCTGTTGATCCTGTTTCCGTATGACAACTGGAGCATTGGCGATATTGACCGGAAGAATGGCAAGCCTGACAACTGACAGTATCTTTGTGCAGTTCATGGGCAACCTGATATTTTCTGTTTTTGTGACACGATAGGCATTTTGGACGATCTTTAACTTCCTGTTTGGACTTGTACGCAATACCGTCCCCATGCATTTCGCTCTTTTTATGGCAATCCACACACATCATACCCTTCTGATAGTGGACATCAGGAGTCCCGCCGTATTCACCGGTAAACTCAGGATAAACACGCCCGCCGTGACAAGAGGCACAGGTTTTTCCTTCATTTTTCTTCACAAACTTATGACCTGAAATCAGGCCGGTTGTAATTCCGGAAACGGGCGGTGACTTGACATGACAATCGCCGCAAGAGGCATGACAACTCCGGCATGATTGATTAAAAACTTTAGAATCAAAGGTTTTGAGCTCTTCATGGGAGAATCGTGCCTTGACTCCTTCACGCTGTCCCATGCTTGTATAGTGAAGAGATTTGCTATAGTTTTGCCCTGCTTTCTTGTGGCAGATGCCGCAGGTCTGAATATTATCGGATGGTCTGGCAATAAATCCCTTGTGGGAAGATTCCTTGGTTTCTTTTTTGTCATCGCCCTTATGACAATATACGCATTCCATGGCAAAATGAAAATCCTTGCCAAAGGATAAAGGATCTACCATGTAGCCCTTGTAATATTCTTCCGCCCGAACCGGGGGAGGGGCACCCGCTCACCCTTCGCCCTCGCCGCCTATTTTCGGCGCTTTGACCAGAGCTTTCATTTCATTATCGCTGGTGTGGCATTTGTAGCAAGTGCCCTGTGCGCCAGACTTATCTTTGAGCTTACCTGCCTTGGCAATTTCAGTCCAATTTTTGTGGCAACTATTGCAATCATACCGGGAAAATGCCTTTTTCCCGTCATGACATCCAAAGCACGATTTTGACTGGTTGTGATCGGCAAGGGCTATTTTGTTTGAGCCTTTCTTGATTTGAAAAAGCCGCGGGTGGCAATCATTGCATTTTGAGGGCGAAGCATGCTCTGCGTGATTAAAACGGACTGCCATTTCGCCCTTACCCATTGATACCGATGAGTTATAAACGGGATTTTTGTATGGCGCCGGTTTCCCTTTAACATGCCCTGCCTCCATCCCGGTTATACGGACGTGACATCTTGCGCACTGAGTATCCGCTGCGAAGGCGGCTTTCCCATTGTGGCATGCGCCGCAATACTTACCCCTGTAAAGAGACTCCATAACAAAATTATCTTTTTCCTGGGCACTGAGTGCTTCCATCTCAAAAAGGCCGCTGTGGCATTTATCGCAGGAAATTTTCTTGTCATCTACATGATATTTATGTCTGAAGGTAACGGCATTAAGTGGCTCCGTATAAAGAATACCACCGCCATCAGAGAAGGTGCTCCCTGCGGCCATGCAGATATCTGCTATGCATAGAGATGCCAGCAAAATGGTCAAGACATAGATTCTTTTCATCGAATTTTTTTCAGCCCTTCATATAAAATATATTCGGCTTAGCGCCCACTTCTTCCCGCAGCACCCAAACCGGTTTCTGCAGTTGGTGGATCAATTTATAGACTCGACTTCCCGGATCGGACAAATCACCGAATACCCGCACATCAGCGGGGCAGGCCTCGGCGCAGGCCACATTCGTTTTGCCTTGAGAAAGCCTTGTCTCAAAGCAGAAATCACATTTATCAATGGCGCTTTTGTCCTCGTTGAAATATCGAGCGTCATAGGGGCAGGCCATCATGCAGGATTTACAGCCGATACATTTCTTATTATCCATCATGACGATGCCGTTTGCTTTGTTCTTATAGGTTGCTTGTGTCGGACAAGTCCGCACACAGGGCGGATTGTTGCACTGGTTACACAGAATCGGTATAAAATCCCATTTCTGATCAACGGATTCGGGAAGCTCCCTTTTTAAAATAGTCGTCCTCCATCCGTAGTCCGGCACGTGATTGGTGGCCACACAAGCCTCCATACAGCGTTTGCAGTCAATGCAGCGATCCTGCCGAATGACCATGCTGTAATGAGGTTTGTAGGTATACTTTTTCCGATAAGCACCGGGTGCAAAAGATTCTCCTACGTTGGATATCAGAGAAAGAACAGTACCACCGGCAATAACGCCCGTTATCGCCAGACCGATTTTCAGAAAATCCCTGCGCTCAATTTCGAGGTGAAATTCCGTGTCTGCCTTTTCTTGTTTTTCCCCGCTTTGCGGATTGTCTTTCATATCGCTTCTTGTGCTTCCTTCACTTCAACTATAGTTTCCTTTGGCGCATGCCCGCTTTCTGTTGGTTGAAATCCATTGAAAATCTTCTCACCCAGCAAAAAGGCCATACCGCAAAATCCAAAACCAC
>JBAXON010000267.1:0-4122 GCA_037133255.1 Deltaproteobacteria bacterium | reverse complement strand
ATGCAGGTTGTCAAGGCCGATGCCTACGGCCATGGCGCAATTGAAATATCCAACGCCGCCCTGAAAAACGGCGCGCGGATGCTGGGCGTGGCCAATGCCGATGAAGGCGTCCAGTTGAGAATCAGCGGCATTGATGCGGTGATTGTCATCCTCGGGCCTTCCACCGCTACAGAAATTGACGAGATTATTAAATATCAGCTTACGCCGTCTGTCTCCGATATTTTTTTTGCAAGACTTTTACAAAAAAAACTGGAAAAATCAGGTCACAAGCTGCCGGTTCATATCGAAATAGATACGGGCATGGGGCGCGGCGGAACAATATCCGGCAGCGCGCTAAATCTTATCCGGGAAGTCTCGGGCCTTGCCAATATTGAGCTTGCGGGAATCTTCTCTCATCTGGCATCCAGTGAAAACATAATTCCATACAACGACCTTCAATGGCAGTTGTTCTCCGGGCTGCTTGCTGATCTCAAAAAAATCGGGATCAACATACCGCTTCGGCATTTAGGCAACAGCGGCGCCATATTTAATTATCCGGAATTTCAAATGGACATGGTGCGTCCGGGGCTTATGTCTTACGGCATTTATCCCGCGCCACTAAGCGAGGCAATGGCCAATCTTGCGCCGGTGATGTCGTTTAAAACAAGCATCGTTTTGCTTAAAGATTTCCCGAAAGGCTATGGCATCGGCTACGGCAGCACTTACATCACCTCCAAAGAAACTCGCATCGCGACAATTCCTGTCGGCTATGGAGATGGCTATCCTTTTATTTTATCGAGTCTGGGCGAGGCTTTAATTCGCGGCAAGCGCGCGCCACTTGTCGGACGGGTTTCTATGGATATGTGCACAATTGATGTCACCTCCATCCCCGATTGCAAGGTAGGCGATGAAGTTGTTCTGCTGGGTACGCAGGGACAGGATTATATCAGCGCAAGTGAAATTGCCGCTAAAGCAAAAACAATCAGTTATGAAATTCTCTGCGCTTTAGGCAAAAGAGCCCCACGTGTATTTTTGCAAAAAGGGGAACCAGGCGCGATCGAACCACGGCTTCGGCGGATATTTGTGCCCGATGAAGAAAAATCAATATCGCGCATTGACAATATTATTCGCCACTGCCTTCATACCCGCACTCGCAATGAAGAATTGGGTGACGCGATATATTATGAAATGTTTGAAACACTCTTTGGCAAAGAAGACCGGCAACTGGAGCTTCGCTCGTGCTTCCGCTACGACATCAAAATCGCGCAATTACCCGTTACAGATAAGAGCAAGCCGCGCGCGGATGATTATTTTCAACTAAACACTCACGTCGAATACAAAAAAATAATTCGCAGCAGCATTTTTATGATTGGCTGCGCCTCGGACAACGCGCAATTAGCCGCGCTGATTGAAGATCCGCATTGTGAATACCGCTGGATTCTCGGCCATGACAACGGTCTGGTTGCCAAGCGCGATTTTAAAGTAGAGTCCATGCGCATTGATGGTGAGGATATTCCCGTTATTGAAACTAAAAAAACCAGCAGAGGATATGAAGTCTGGTGCGGTAGTGAGGCGCTCAAAGAGAAGATCAATTGCGAAGTTAAAATTGAAATAGAAATTGTTACTAAGAAAGCAAAGAGCAATAAGGCTTTCCCTGTATATCTGCTATATCCGACAAGGGGTCTGGCGATTAACTTTAATTATGAAAACGCGAATTTGAAAAACGTGCGCGAAGAGAGCTTCTTTGCCGGACGCCACCGCCTGCCTGCAATATCGGTTGCCAAAGGTAAAGATATTGATATTAAAATATCAGACCAGGAATGGATCTTCCCCACAAGCGGCGTGATTTTTATCTGGGATGTTTGAATTTGATTTGCCGGGAAAAATATGGTGCACTATATCGGTGAGGATGATATAGAAAGGCTGGAAGATAATACCAAGTTGCTTTCAATAAAATATGAATTTTTGAAAGCTTACTTGATATAAATAGGAAATCGTTATGAATAAGAAAGATAAATTGCTTACTGGCTTGATATCGCTGATTACGATTTAGGAACGGCTAAGGCCATGATGGATACAAACCGGTATCTTTATGTAATTTTCATGTGTCAACAGGCTGTGGAAAAAATCATCAAGGCATTATATATTCAAAAATATGATGACGAACCGCCACGAAGTCACAACGTTGCCTTTGTCTTCAAAAAGACGGAGCTTGAGGCTCCTCAGGAAACCATACAGCATTTTAATTTGTTATCGGCCTACTACATAGAAAGCCGTTACCCCGAATACAAGGAAAAGCTTTCATCCATTATTGATCGCGACAGGGCAAATACTTTGCTGAAAAAAACAGAGGAGGTATATGCATGGCTGAAATCCCTGCTGAAATAGAAAAAATCATTTTTGAATACATTCATAATTTAAAAAAAGAAATCAATGTCAAGAGTGTAATTCTTTTCGGCTCGTATGCTAAATCATCTTGGCAAAAGGACAGCGATATTGATCTTGCCGTTTTCTCCAATGCCTTTTCCCGGAAAGATCGCGCCGATTCTATTGCTTTTTTGCTGGAGAAGGCCATGCCTTACGGCCTCGATATTCAACCAATCGCTTTTGATGAAGATGATTTTGAAAACTATCAACAAAATCCATTCATCAACGAAATTGTAACCACAGGCATACGAATAACGTAATAGAATATTTATTCATTTCAAAGCCAGCATTATAGTGCCCCGGCTTCTTTGCGCAGTAGCTTAATTTGCGAATCTTTTTCCTGCCATAGCTCTTGCACCCATAGCTGAAAATCAGCCCGAAACTTCTCATCGCCTTCGTAATCGCCGCGCAGAATATGCTGCGGTATTTCTACGTTCGAAACGCGCACAGTCACACGCTTAAGCTTGCCGCAAAGAAAATCCCAGAAGGTAGGGGCGCCGTCGGGATAGACGATGGTGATATTGAGCAGGGAATTAAATTTATCGCCCAGCACGCTTAAAGCCAGCGCGATACCGCCGGCTTTCGGGCGCAGCAGGTATTGATAAGGTGATTTCTGCCTGTCGTGTTTTGCTTTGGTAAAACGGGTGCCTTCAAGAAAGTTCATGACGCTTGTGGGCATTGTGGCAAACTTCTCGCAGGACTTGCGGGTTGTTTCAAAATCTTTTCTTTTCTGCTCGGGATGCTTTTTTAAGTATTCCGCGTTGTGGCGTCGCAGGAAAGGGAAATCAAGCGCCCACCAGGCCGGGCCCATCACCGGCACCCAGATAAGTTCATGCTTGAGAAAAAATTTCATCAAAGGAATCCGGCGATTAAGCAGATGCTGCATGACAAAAATATCCACCCAGGACTGATGATTGCTGACAACGAGGTACCAGCCTTTATAATTCAAATCGTCCAATCCCTGCACATCCCATTTGGTTTTTGAAATCAGGTTCATCCACCCGCTGTTGCAGGATATCCAGATTTCGGAAACACCCAGAATAATGCGGTCAAAAATACGGCGCATCGGCTTAAAAGGTAAGAGAAATTTCAAAATGGAAAGGCCAAAGACAATAAATGGCCAAAATAGAACATTCAACGTCAAAAGCAGCGTGGCAATTATTCCCCGCGCCAGGGCAGGCAAAAAATTAAGCATATTTATTGAGCCTCCTGAGATTTCTTTTTTCGTTAAAGGTAGTATAGAAATAATGGCCTTACATGTCAAGAAAATCAATTCACCTGTTTGCCTCCAATAATCACTCCCTGCACCTGAATATTTCTGATCTGCTCGGGAGCAATCTTCAGGGGATTTTGGTCAAGAATCGTGAAGTCGGCAAGTTTTCCTACTTCAATTGTTCCTTTGATGTCTTCCTCGAAGGTTTGCCAGGCCGCGTCTATGGTTACTGCCCGCAAAGCTTCTTCAACAGTCAGCCGGAATTCAGGCCCTAAAACATGACCACCGCTTGTCAGGCGATTTACCGCGGCAAAGACGCAGAAAAGCGGTGAAACGGGCGTTACCGGACAATCAGAATGGATACTGAATCGAATACCCCGTTTCAGGGCGGATTTTAGCGGGCTGATGCGTGCCCCTCTTTCCGGCCCCAAAAAGATATCCCTGTGGCGGTCTCCCCAATAATAAGTATGGGAAACAAAGAAGGAAGGGGTAATCCCCAGCTC
>JBAXON010000266.1:0-4138 GCA_037133255.1 Deltaproteobacteria bacterium | reverse complement strand
ATAATCAAAGACATGCCTTCCGCACAGGTGAGATTTTCTGAATATATATATATGGACCACCGGTTCGATTAAATTAATAACTTTCGCTAACTCCCACCAATCATACATTCTATGCTTTTTATCCAATTACTTAAAATGGCCACCCCTGTACTTTAGTACAGTTGACAAACAGTTCAATTTGTCTTCTACTAACCTGTAATTAGTAAAACGTTGCACTTGAAGAAAAATTTTGATTTTAAACGATAATCGTTAATAATAAGTATTACGCTTTTCCTGATAAACACCTTTTACATAAGTCTTCATTAGCAACTTCATTAATAATTATTTGATTTTACGTAAATATTCGTGTAAATAATTAAGCGTTAAATCAATGGCGCTGCTTGAAAAACAGCGGAATTATTTATTACGTATAATAATTGTTCGAAGGCAGAATAACACGCATGAACTATGATGGGCTTCAAGACAGCTACTGGCGCTCTCAAATTGAGCGCGTTGAGGAACTGAGAAAGAAGATCAGTGCTAGGCCGAAGCCGGGAGAAGGTCGAGTAGTTCCCGATGACGATGCGCTGTCTATTGGAGATGGGAAATTATTCTCCATGGCTGTCATGTTCATTGATATATGTGACTTCTCAAACCGTCCAATGGAGACATTAGAGGAGCAGGATCTAACCCTGCGCGTCCTCAACCTATTCTTTACCGAAATGATCCGGGTAGCTGAAGAATACGGTGGCAATATCGAAAAAAATACCGGCGATGGGTTGATGATCTATTTCAACGACGGAGAAGGCACGCCGGGAGAAAAAGGTACAAAGCGAGCTGTTGCGGCTGCGCTGACCATGATGGCTGCCAATGAGCACTTGGTTAAGCCAATCCTCCGCGCAACCCCGACGAAGGTGATCGAATTTCGAGTTTCAATTGACTACGGGCCAGTTACGATCGCCAGACTTGGTCCACCCCGTCGTTTCAATTCGAACGCGGCAATCGGTACGACCGCAAATTTCGCTTCGAAAATGCTTTGCCACGCGAATGCAGGCGATATCGTACTTGGCGAAAGTGCCCGCAATCAGCTCCCCTCCGATTGGCAATCGAACTGGACGGAGCTTCTTCCGATCACGACAGGTTGGCATTACCGAGTCAGTGGTAATGCATACGCGATTTATCGTTACTTCGGCCGCTGGAGTCGGTTGGTGTAGGAAAACCTATGACAGAGATCAATCAACAACGACAAAACGAACACACGGCTCCTGCTTTTCCAGCGGGAGCTGAAAGCGGCCCATTGGTTGCGGCAGTTAGATCAGGAGAGCCCACGTCCAACAGCATAAGACCGCCAGGGGTGGAAGCAAACGAATCCACCAAAATAACTGAGCTCCAATGGGAATTTGCTGAAGAAACGCATCAATATGTGCGCGAATACATCAGGCAGGCCGACCTAAAGGCTGCTTTCTTTTTCGCTGGGGCTACGGCTCTGATCGCGTTCTTGTACAAGGCTAATCTTGTTCAGCGCTGGGTGAAACTCCCAACACAGTGGCTTTTTGTGGACATGCTCTCTTTTGTAGCCACCGTTGGTCTGGCTGCGTCAGTTATCGCTTGCTTAGCAACCATCTTTCCTCGGTTGAAAGGCTCAAAAAGGGGTAATGTGTTTTTTGGCGCAATAGCCGAGTTTGAATCCAGAAAGGAATATGCCACTGATGTTCTTCAGCAAAACATAGCCGAATTGATGGAAGCAAAACTCTGTCACGTGTATGACCTCGCAGTAGTCTGCGGACAGAAGTATTCGGTCTTGAAGATCGGTCAGTGGGCAGGCGCAATAGGTTTAGTTGCTATGGTTTTCTTGTTGTTGTTGGCAACATGAACTTGCCTTCGAACCCTGCCCTGCATTCAAGCGGGACGCGGCAAAAATTGCCGTGTCCCTTAGCTCTGCGTTAAGTGTAGAAAAGGAGGATGAAGATGCCAAATATTGGCGGTAACAAATTTGAGAAAGTTTTTATTCCTTTGGCATTCGAAGACAGATACTTCCTGGTTGAAGAACAGGACGGCAGTGATATCTGGACAGTAATCACATTGAGCGAAGGGAAACCTATCGTGGAAATATTGCAAAACAAGCCGCAAAAAAATCCGATCACCGTTTCCGATACCAACCCTACAGGAATTATTGCTGTGGCTGATCCAACGACGGGACAATTCATTTATAAATTGCGTCCAGGATCAAAGAATAGTTCCATTTTTGGCAAAATAAATGGCAAGGAAACAGAAATCAAGATCACCGATCGCGAAATCAGAATAGGAACAAATGTGTTTCAGAACAATATGATAACAGGATTTGCCGTAGGCATCAGAGTAGATAAGAACGGCGGTATAGCCTTGGGCGCTGGTCTACCACCTGAACTCCAGAAACTCATAAGCACTTAACCGTTAAATACACCGGGCGCACGTTCCACGCGCCGGTGATCGTTACATGATGTAGAAGGAGATATCATGATAAATCTTGAATACCCAAACCTTCTTGAATTATTTCCTCAGCATTTGGATCCAAAGAGGAGCGAAAGCGCCTCTTTTCTCATTTGGTACTTGGAGAATTACTATAGACTCGACACACTTGAGGCTACAGACTCCGTCTGCGATCAGAATGGTGACAAAGGCGTTGATGGCATCTATATAAATGATGCTGACAACACAATCGATATTTTCCAGTCTCGAATCTCCCAAAAGAGAGTTTCATCTATAGGCGATGTTCCACTAAAAGAATTTTTTGGAACACTTTCGCAGTTTAATTCAAAAGAATCACTTGATAATCTCGTTAAAACCGGAGGAGACACTCAAGTAGTTAGGCTAATAAAACGCTTAGATGTTATTTCAAAAATAGGAACATATGACATTCGCGGTATATATCTCTGTAATCTTGATTTGGACGCCAATGGCGCCTCTTATCTAGCAACCGTGCCAAACATCAGCTGTATGGAAAAGACTAAATTAGAATCGAGCTATGTATCCGACAAACGCAGTGAGCCTATAAGCTCACCAGTCATATTTGACGTGGCAGGTTTCTCCATAGCTGAATATATAGTCGATAAGGATACTCGAGCCATCATTGTCCCCATAAAAGCAAGCGAACTAGCAACTCTTCGCGGTATTGCCGATCAGTCCCTCTTTGATCGCAATGTCAGAGGAATGCTCGGAAACACGAAAGTCAATAGAGATATTGTGGACAGCATTCGGGACAAATCTGCCCACAAACTATTCCCACTCTTTCACAACGGAATAACCGTGATTTGCCAGACGATGGAGCAGACACCTGAGAAAATAAAAATTGACGAGTATTTCGTGGTTAACGGTTGCCAAAGTTTGAACTCGATATTTGAAAACAAGAAAACCCTGACTGATAATCTCCGCGTTTTAACGAAAATAATCAAAATGGATGTCACCTCTAATTTGGCGGAGCGGGTCACACGTTATTCGAACAATCAAAACGGGATTAAAGCACGAGATTTTAAATCGAATAATACTATTCAAGTCCGCCTACAAAATGAATTTAGTTCACTATATAATGATCGATTCTGCTTGGAGGTAAAACGTGGGGAAAATCTCCCTAAAGGCGAAGTGATCTCCAATGAAGATGCAGGGCTGTACTTTATGGCCTTCGATCTGAAAGAACCATGGGGTACACATAGAAAATACCAAGTGTTCGATGACAAATATCCGGAAATATTTGGAAGACCAGATGTTACGGCTGATCGTATCGTATTCTGTCATACGCTAATGAATTGCATACAGGAAGCAATTCCAAAAATAAATAATCATCTGTTCGGCAAATATGCTCTTACGAAATTCGCTTTGTTGTATATTCTTCGGCTAGTTCTGGAAGAGGACGAGATCGGGAAAGACATGATCCATACACCTGCGAAGTACGTGCGGAATGCCACCACCCAACTAAGCCTACAGGCATGTCTTAAGTCTATAATTAATGACATAATCATAGATGTCAATGGCGAAGTTGATGCATTGGGAGACGATTTTGATTACCATAATTATCTACGCGACTCCAAGTCGGTCCAGACGTTGGCCCGAGCAGTAGTTGGAAACCATCTAAAACTTGTCCAGCGCGGGAGAATACAGCCGTTGAGTGTTGAGTGGGGCAACA
>JBAXON010000265.1:0-4214 GCA_037133255.1 Deltaproteobacteria bacterium | reverse complement strand
CGAATATCTTGTGTGGCATTAGCATAAATCGGTATTTTTTTCGTTTTCTCGACAAATTGCATGAACGGTTTTAAAAAAGCGCGCATAATAAAAAAGCTTGTAAGAAAAGTTAAGATGCTTATCGCCGTGACTATATAAGCAAACCGCACCGATAATATCTGGCTTACTTTTTCATGAGGATTAAATAATTGATAGGTTAAGATTACGCCAATAACATAAATACCTGTATAAATTGCCGGAATCAAAATATAAAGATTGACATAATATTTTTTTTTGCTCATTTATTGCATTTTACCTTTTTGTTGCCATCTGGGTAAGATCCCACATAGGCATAAATATGGCCAAGGCAAAGAAGCCGACAACCGCGGCTAAACCGACAATTAGAATCGGGCCAATGGCTTCCGAAAGCCCTTTAACTGCATATTCCACTTCATCGTCATAATGTTTGGTAATTTCGCGCAACATTTCATCGATATTTCCGGATTCTTCGCCGATGGCAATCATATCAACAACCATCGGTGTAAAATATTTTGCCGACCTTAAAGGTGTTGCAATTCCGGCTCCTTCTTCAATACGTGTACGAACGTAATCAAAATCTCTGGATATCGCGGCATTACCAATTGTTTCAGAAAGGATGGTCAACGACTGCAAAACCGGAACACCGCTGGTTTGCAAAATAGCAAAGATACTGGCAAAGCGCGACAAGGCCGCCTTCTTGAACAAGGGGCCTAATATGGGAATTTCCAACAAAAAAATATCTTTCTTCAATCTGCCATTTTCGGTTTTAAAATAAGAGGACAAACCAAATATAACAGTAGCTACTAATGGTATAATTACATACCAGTAGTTTTTTAAATAACTGTGCAAAAGCATGGCAACTTTTGTCGGCCATGGTAAAACAAGGCCGGATTTACTGAACATGGAAGCAAATACCGGCACAACAAAAGTTAAAAGAATGATAAAAGCAATGACCAAAGCGATACCTACAATCATCGGATATCTTAATGCCGATTTAATATCTGCTGTAATTTTTGCTTCATGCTCGACAATATAGATCAAACGGTCTAAAACACCGGGCACATTGCCGCTCAATTCGCCAGCGCTGATCATGCTGCAATATAAAGGTGAAAATATTTTAGGGTATTTGACAAATGCCTCCGACATGGAAGAACCTTGTGAGATGTTCTGAAAGATTTTCCCTATTGCTTCCTTTAATACCTGGCTTTCGGTTTGCGTTTCCAATACTTTCAAAAGCCTCAATATTGGAACTCCCGCGCCCAGCATAGAACGGAACTGTTTTGTAAAGATTATCAGATCCGCTACTTTTACCGCACCGCCAATCGACTTTATTTTTGCCCACCAATCAGCGCCGCTGTCACCCTGTCTCTGACTGAGTTTTGAAGGTATCAGGCCGCGGGCAAGAATAATGGAATTAGCCATGTCCTCCGACTCAGCTTCCAGCTCTCCGGTTACATTCTTTCCACTCTCATTAATTGCTTGATAATTATAGTTAGGCATTTTTCTTCCTTAAAAATCCCCTGTATCCCACTTTAAAAAGGGGGATCTGTTTCCACTATTAATCTCACGTCATAACTGCTGATGCTGCTTCTTCCAGTGTTGTAATGCCTTTGATTACTTTTGCGGCAGCGTCTTTTCTTAAAGTTCTCAGCTTTCCTGCCTCCACTGCCGCACGGGTAATTTCCTGACTGGGCATCTTTTTAAGAATCATATCCTGAATCATATCATCATTGGACAGAACTTCAAAAAGTCCGGTTCTTCCCTTGTAACCTGTATTCTTGCACTGATAACAACCTTTACCCCGCTGAAAAGTGGCATCCTTTGCATCTTCCTCTGTTATTCCCATTGCCGCCAGAGCTTTTGGGGGCGGATCGAATGCTTCTTTGCAATAGGGACAAACAGTTCGCACTAGTCTCTGGGCAAAAGAGACAAGCAAAACTGAGGAAATTAAAAAAGGTTCAATGCCCATATCGACAAATCTTGTTATTGCCCCGGCGGCATCATTTGTGTGCACAGTACTCAAAACTCTGTGTCCGGTTTGTGCGGCTTGCACAGCAATGGCGGCAGTTTCCGCGTCGCGAATCTCACCAACCATGATAATATCCGGGTCCTGCCGCAGAATCGAACGCAGGCCACTGGCAAAAGTCATTCCTGCTTTCCTGTTTAACTGCACCTGCCGGACGTTATTGATTCTGTACTCAACCGGATCTTCAAGCGTGATAATATTGACGTCCGGTTTATTTATGGCGTTTAAAATAGCATATAAGCTTGTACTTTTTCCACTCCCTGTAGGTCCCGTGCTCAAGATCATTCCATAAGGCTTAGCACCCATGTTTTCAATTTTTTCCATATCCTCGGCAACCATTCCTAAACGATCCAGCGTGTAAATCCCGCCGCTCATATCCAGCAGACGCAAGACAAGATTCTCCCCGTATATTGTGGGAATTGAGGATACTCTGACGTTTATTTCTTTCTTGTCTATCTTGAGAGTGAATCTTCCATCTTGAGGGATTCGAGAAATTGTAATGTCCATATTGGCCAGAATCTTCATCCTGGCAATAATGGGCAGAAAAAGAGATTTGGGAGGTGAAGGGACTTCAATAAGTTTGCCATCAATTCGGAAACGCAACTGTATAGTGCTTTGCTGCGGGCTGATATGAATGTCGCTGGCTCCATCACGAATGGCCTGATTAAAAATTGAATTGGCCAGGCGGACAACCGGCGCTTCTCCCGCCATATCCTTCAAGGATGCGACTTGCACTTCTTCTTTATCCGGGACTTCTTCTCCCTTCGCGTCGGCCTGTGCTTCTATCTCCATGTTTTCCATAATGCCGCTCAGGCCGGATTGCGATCCATAAAGGCTGTTGATGAGCTGATTGACTTCTCTTTCCGAACAAACCACAGGCTCAACTTCAGCATTCGTCATGATTTCAATAAAATCCATGGCGTTAATATCCAATGGATCAACCATTGCTATGGTCAGCAAACGTCCCTTCCTTCTTAAAGGAGCTATCAGGTATTTTTGGGCGATATCTATCGGTATGTTACGTACTAAATCAGGATCCAGAGGGAAATTACTTGGATGGTATTTTTGAATCTTTAGTTGTATGCTTAGCATATCAATAATTGATTGCTCTCCGACGATTCCCTGGCGCATCAGATACTGGCCAAGCTTTAAACCTGTTTTCTTTTGCTCAATTAGTGAATTTGCAAGCTGCTCTTCTGTTAAAAGACCGCTTTCCACGAGCATTTCACCCAAACGTTTTTTTAGATTCATTTTGAATATCGCCTCAGCGTAGTAAAGTTTTGCGATTAAAAAATATCGTATTTTCATCCCATTCGGATAATATTATTGCCTGGGCGGCATACTTTTGTGGCAATTTTTCAATCTCATCTTCTACATCGCTAATATTGTTGAAACATTTATCAATTATGACAACAAACTTAATTCCTTCTTCATTTTTATTCCAGTAGGGGAAAAAAACTAATGGCGGCATGCTTTGCTGGTAGACGTCTCCCAGTAAAGCATTATAGACATTTTCCATATCTTTCCCAGTTTCTATCTGTAGCACTAAATCTCCTTTTTTAAGAGAAGCATGATCAGAGGGAATTGAGGGAAAATTGATGATTGTTCCAACCGCAATCTCATTTGTATCTTTTATTTGCGGGTTCGCCTTCAGGACGGCATGAAATATTTCTGAACTGGCGCTGCCATAGATATTTTGCAGTATATGCCAAATGGGACTTCTTTTACTAATCTTTATTGTTCCTAAATTCGCGGGCATTTTATTATCAATGTTCGAATCTAATAAATTTTCATTTGATGAATTTGCCGGAGAATTATTGACTATTTCAGAGACTACTTTCTGCCTGGAAGCATCGGCACCCAGATGCTGAGTAAAAAAAGTAATCGCAAAGAAACCGAGCACAACTATAATTAAAATGCTTAGTGCTGCTAGTTTTGCCTTGATAAATACTGGCTTGCCCATTTCACTTATGCTGTTTCTCACCAGATTTAATCCGGCTTTCTTATTGCCTCGTATAATGAGCATTAAAACCACTTGGTGGCAAAGAGAAACAACCTTCCGCGGATAACCTCGCGTTGCCGCGTAAATCAGCGCAAGCCCCCAAAAGCTGAATAGGGATTGAGTAACATCCGATTCCCTTGCTATGCTGACACGATAGTTGATCATTGC
>JBAXON010000264.1:0-4278 GCA_037133255.1 Deltaproteobacteria bacterium | reverse complement strand
ACAGAGTTTTTTTTGAGATGACTACGCCGCTTTCTTTGCTGGAGGCGTGCAACAGATGTAAATTCTTTCCCTGCCATATCGCAAAGCCGACATGCGCCACATCCAATCCTTCCTGATTTGTGGGAAAGCCTATAATATCGCCGTTTTGAATCTGTGCCTTTTGCCGCATCACTTTATCCTTGCCGATAACAGAAAAAACTTTGCGGGAAAGATTTTTCTCAACGAGCAGCATTTTTTGAAATTCACGGTCATTTTGCAGTGCAGGATAAGACGCACGATGGGTGGTCATATAATTGATTTTTTTTCGCTGCGCTCGCGCATCCAATTGGCGCGAGATATCTTTAAGTATTTTCTTCTTTTCGCAATCGCGCAACCAGTCGGTAAAGTAATGCAGGCGGGAGGAATAACCCGTGATAATTCCCTGACGATAACGGATGAGTTTTAAAGCTTTGCGAAATCCTGCTGATGTGATCTTTCCCCGAATAGCGCATCCGGCCAGGGCCAACACTGTTTCCACAAAAGTGGTGCAATCAAAACCAGATAAGATGGCAATCAGTTTTTCTTTACCCTGCGCCTCCAGAGTTGCTTCTCTGTATGCCGCACCAAGAAAAAAACTGCCGATTTCAACAATTAAATTACCTGGAAAGAAGTCCTTTTCCATACCTTTATTATCACTGCTTTGCGGGATAATTCCACTTACGCTTCCTATAGTCAGCGAGTGTCAAATCCCCCTACGCTTCGCTTCGGGGATAGTTCGACTAACCAATTTCAATGCACTACGCTTTTGAAATTGGTGTCTCACTATTAAAGGGCGTTGACTTTTTTGGTCAGACGGGAAATTTTGCGGGAAGCATTTTTCTTGTGAATTACGCCTTTGACGCCTGCTTTAGACAGAGCGGGAATGGCCGCTTTCAGCGCACTTTCAGAATTTTCTTTGCTCTTGCCCTCCACTGCGGAAAGCACTGATTTAATTTTTGTTTTTATCGCAGACCTAGCAGCGACATTGCGCTCGCGCCGGTTCACACTCTGACGATCGCGTTTTTCTGCTGATTTATGTGTTGCCAAAAGAATCCTCCTAAAACTTCATTGTAATTGTGCGCTGTTTAGCTTAATTATTTCAGGCTGTCAAGCGCAATTTAAGTTTGGGTATCTGTTGACTTTTTCATTGACTCTTTTTCCATACTATCATAATATCTAAGAAGATATGAAGGTGCCTAATCAATTAATTAAAGCGAGATTAGAAAAGTGAAAAATTCGCCAGGTTTTATTAACAAGACAGGTCGTTTGGTCATTTTAAGTTCAATACTTTTCTTATGCCTGAGTATTGATTGTTTGGCTTTTAATTTTCCCGCCGCCGTCTGGCACCGTGGCGATGCTTCCTTCTACCAGGAAAATTCACGCGCAGCCCTGGTCAAAGCCCTCTATTCCGCATCTCCCAATATCGAATTGGATATCATCGATTTTGTCGATCAAAATGGAAATAGAGTAGGTCTGGCTTCGCACGATTACCTGATGAAAAGAGCGACAGGTTTAAAAGGCACTTTTGGCGAAAAATATAATGATTTAGCCAAACTGCCAAAAAATATGGCTAATCCCAAATTACCACCGGAACCATTTCTGACGGTTGTTGATTTATTTGAACTGATTAAAAAAAGAAAGGCACAAGGCGTAACTCCTCTGGTTTCGCTGGATATGAAAGATGAAAGCAAGAAAGCGGAAGAGTTCAGTAGGTGGGTAGGACAATTAATTCAAAAATACGGATTTCAAGATCATGTTTTTGCATCTTCCTTCTTTCTTAATAATGTCAAACCGCTGAAAGCCGCTTGTCCGGAATGCATGGTGGGAGGTTTGGTATTTGATGATCATTACGCGCTGAGGTTTCTCGATTATAAATATTCTTCCCTGGATGTGACCACCTTAGGCAAATTTACATTTTTCCTCGGTTTTTTGGGCAAGAAAGAATTCCCTCATGATTTCATTTTGATTCAAGATGACATTTTTTTAAAACACCCCGAAGTTATTGATTACTGGAAGAATGTGCGTAAAGTAAAATTCGTCGGAGTTTTTGTTTATCAAAAGGAAAGAACTTATACCGCAGCCGAATGGGAAATGCTAAAAAAAGCGGACTGGCTGGAACTAGATTCGCCACAAATGACTCAATATTTAAGGATGAAATCAGATAGTAAATAAAGCCGCAGGTAAAAAGGCGAAAAACAGAATATCCGCACGCTTCTTCTTGTTTTTACCCCGTTACCCAATTTAGCCTTGACAAATAAATGCTACTATGATTTACGCACAACACTATTACTTTTAGAGGATTAACTATGAAAAAGACTTTGACCAATAAAACAAATACCAAAAGAAAAAGGACACATGGCTTTCTTGTCCGGATGGCTTCTAAATCCGGCAGACAGGTTTTGAGCCGAAGAAGAGCCAAGGGCAGAAAACGTTTAGCAGTATGATCACAGGATTTTAGCGCCTTCGAGGATGGTCGGTATGCATGGAAGAGCAATCTTACCGGAAATTGGAAAGGATAACTAAACACAGCAGATACAGAGCCATTTACGCGCAGGGGGTGTGGAAAAGTTCACGACACTTTACAACTATCAGTTGCCTTAACGACAAGGAAACTAAAAGACTGGGGATAACGGTAACCAAAAAAGTAGGTAACGCCGTAAAACGAAACAGGATTAAACGCCTGATCAGAGAATTTTTCCGTCTTAACAAGTGTTTGTTTCCCGCCGGATATGATGTCGTCGTCATGGCCAAAAGAAATATGCCACCCCTTAAATATTCGGAAGCACAAATGGAATTGACGGAACTTTTAACGCGGAAAGCCATAATATAATTTATGCTCAGTAATTTTTTGGAAAAAATTTTTGTTTCCATAATTCGTTTGTACCAAATATGTGTAGCACCTTTCTTTTTTGCCCCGTGTTGCCGTTTTTTCCCATCATGCTCTGAATACGCAATTTCTTCGATTAAAATCTATGGGCCTCTGAAGGGCTCATTTCTGGCGCTAAGAAGAATTTTGCGCTGCCATCCGCTGCACCCTGGCGGTTACGATCCTGTTAAGTAAAAAATGAAATTGGAGGTTTTTCCATGGATTCAAAGACCATTCTTGCCGTAGTCCTGTCACTGGCTGTTCTTATGGTGTACCAGATATTTTTTGCCCCCACGCCACAAAAACAGACCGCACCCGTTCAGGAATCAACGCAGGCAAGCATTGATACGGCCACGAAATCAGCCGCGCCCCAGGCAACAAAGGCAACGACAAAATCCGCCACAAAAATGATCGTATCTAAAAATGAGGCCGCGCCGAAAGATATAAAGGTAGAAACTGATAATTACACGGCGATATTTTCCACTAAAGGCGCTGCCCTGAAATCATTTCAGCTCAAAGGGTATCAAAATGAGTGCACGGAATGTACCGATGATATTTATCCGAAAATTAAAAATTTCGTCACAGGACAAAAACAACAGCCGAAAGAAAAAAGCAAGGCACTCATAGAGGTTGTCACGCTTAATGAGTCCATGCCTTATCCACTGGCAATTACCTTTCCGGAATCAGCCGCGGAGGTTACTGCCAATTCTGTCTACAATGCTGATGTATCCAAACTGGATTTGCAAAGCTCTAAAGAAAAACAGCGTTTAGTGTTTTCCCGGATATTTAATGGTAAAATTAAAGTAGAAAAGATTTTCACTTTCAATCCCGATAATTATTCCATCGATTTGGACGTAAAAGTAACCAACCTTACAGACACTCCGATGACTCAGATACCGCACCTTAACTGGTATCAGTATGTGGATCCAAAACAAGAAGAAGATAGTTACAGCCATGAAGGGCCGGTCGCTTATGTTTCCAAGTCTATCAAGCGTGAGAAAGTCTCGGATATAGCGACTGAAAAAAGTTTTGGTCCCGATGTTTCCTGGGGTGGCTTTGAAAAGAAATATTTTATGGCGGCAATTATACCGCAAGACCCTTCGCTCACCAGCATCAACATGTCCAAAGACAGTAACAACATGGTTTTAATCGATCTGAAACGGGCCAAAAGCATCATCCCGCCGGATCAGTCCGGGTTGTTCAGCTACGCGCTTTTCATTGGCCCGAAGGATTACACTCTGCTCAAAAAACAGGGAATATCGCTGGAAGAAGCCATTGAGTTTGATTCATTCATACCCGGATTGAAATGGCTTTCCATTGCCCTGCTGTTTTTCGTCAAATTTTTGCATCAGTATTTTAACAACTATGGAGTTGCCATTATTATCTTGACTCTC
>JBAXON010000263.1:0-4316 GCA_037133255.1 Deltaproteobacteria bacterium | reverse complement strand
GAAGAATAGTAATTCGTTGCCACTATATTGAACGCTTGAAGGCAGTAGTCGTGGAAGTGGAAGATAATGGCAAGGGCATTGATCGGGAGATTATTGATCACATATTTGATCCCTTTTTTACCACGCGCCGCGACCGCGATGGGACTGGCCTGGGGCTCTCCATTTCTTACGGCCTGATCAAAGAACATCACGGAATTATCAGCGTCCTTTCGCGCCCGGGTTTAGGCAGCAGGTTTTGTGTTTATCTGCCCGTGGATGGCCAGACGAATCTCAGCCTTTATCCGGCCATGCTCTGCATCGATTCTAACGTAAAATATCTAAAGCAACTGAAGACAAACTTTGTTGATGCCGTAATCTGGCGCTCCGAGCCAAAAGACAAACCTGAAGATATACTAAGCTTTATAGAGGAGTATCCGGAGGTGGATATTGTAGTTTCTGAAATCCGTTTAAAAGGTTTTGACGGCTGGAAACTTCTGGAAATGATCCGCAGGCATTATCCTTTGTTACCCGTAATCCTTTATTCCAGTGATAAAAAGGCAATCAAACAGCCAACGGAGATTAGAGAAATTCCGGATTTAGTTTTGCAGAAGCCTTTTAATATAGATAAACTTCAAAAGATTATTCACGATTTGGGGAGGCAACGGCTATGAAAATTCTGATTGTAGATGATGAAGAGGTTTCCCTCACCTCTGTAAAGAGAATTCTGAAATGGCGGGGCATCCGGGATGTAGAGGTTTGTGATAACGGCAAAGATGCCATTAAAAGGATCAAAGAAGATGATTTTGACATTGTCCTTTTAGACCTGCTCATGCCGGAGGTAGATGGAATGCAGGTTCTGGAATCCACGAAACCATTTAAGCCCCAGACGGAATTTATCATTCTTACGGCTGTTGATGACATCCCGACGACAGTCAAGGCCATTCGTCAAGGAGCCTATGATTACCTTGTTAAGCCTGTGGAAAATGAACTTCTTTTTCTATCCATAGATAGAGCTTATGAACGAAAAGGGCTTCTTGCCGGTTTATCCGCAACAGCACGGCGTGATGTCCGCGACATTCCTTCAGCGTTTTCTGATACAATTACTTCAAACCAGCAGATGAAAGCACTGATTTCCTACGCACAGGTTATGGCCCGCAGTGGCAACCCGATTATGATAACGGGTGAATCAGGGACAGGAAAGGAATTGATGGCACGGGGAATCCATAGGGCAGGGCCGGCGCCTGATGGCGCCTTCGTCGCGGTCAATGTTTCCGCGATTCCTACGACAATGTTTGAAAGCCAGTTTTTCGGTCATACCAAAGGCGCTTTCACCGGAGCCGATAACCGTTACTCGGGCTTTTTTGAACAGGCTGATGGCGGCACCCTGTTTCTTGACGAAATCGGAGAACTGCCTATCGGTCTGCAATCAAAACTTTTGCGGGTTTTAGAAGAAAAAACGTTTACTCCTTTGGGTGCCTCCAAGCCTGTTTCGGTTGATATCAGGTTTGTTTCGGCTACGAACACAAATATTGAGCGTGCCTGTCAGGAAGGAAAATTTAGAATAGATTTGATGTACCGGCTCAAATCAGTCTATATTTATCTGCCGCCGCTGCGAGAAAGAAAAGGCGATATACCTGAACTTGCTGCTCATTTTTTGCAAAGTGCCTGCACGCGGCATGGCAAAAACATTAAAGGCTTCAGCCCGGAAGCCATGGATATTTTGGTCAGCAAAGATTACCCAGGTAACATTAGGGAGCTATCGCAGATAGTGGAGAATGCCGCTGTGCTTGCCGACAATTCTGTTATTTTGCCTGCTCACTTAGGAGAGATAGCCCAACCGCTATCTTCGCCCTCCGGACGTAAACTTTGCACGTTCAAAGAAAACTACGATCTGCATCTGGCCTTTGTTCTTGATTCCACCAAGGGAGATCGCCGCGAGGCCGCCCGCATTCTAGGAATTACGCTGAGGCAGCTGCAGCGGAAACTGGCAGAAATAAAACAATAATGAACAGGCGACCTTTACGTCATCTCCAGCGACAAAAGCGTCGTCATCCTCAGCATCTTGTATATACTCACTAAAGCAGCCATACCAAGAAACATGTAACCTCAAAGAGGTGACATAAGCTTCACCTTCCCCCATGTAATTCCATCCGCACAATTCCTTGTAAATCAATAGTAACAGGCATTAGCGGCTATTTTAGATAGTTGGCACATCTGTTGCTCTGAGGATAGACAACAAAGGAGAGGCGTATGCTGGCATCATTAAAGTTACTCGATCTCATGGCAAACAGTTCCGAGGCTATGGCAAAACAATGGGCGAAGGAAGTGGTTAAGAATTCCAAAACCCCTTATTATCATAACAGTGATCAGGACAAAATTATTCCTCAAGCCGCAGAATTTTACCAGAAATTAAGCCGGGTTTATACAGACAAAGACCCTTTCACAGCGATAAAGGGCTTTATGGGAAAATTTGCTGAAGCGAGATTTAAAGAAAAGGTTCCTCTCCATGAGGCGCTTTATTCCATCATTCTCATGCGCCGCCATATCTGGCTATACGCGGAATTTCAGGCAATATTTATCAGCATCATTGAGCAACATCAGGCTCTGGACAGCCAATTACGCACGATCCTTATGTTTGATTATATCACGTATGCCTTTACTGAAAAATATTGGGAACTAATGAATCTGGAGTCTGCCAGAAAGAACAAAAAATAGTTGGTGATTTTTAATCAGGGTCAGATTTTTTCTGTCCGGCACGATGAAAGGAAGGTTATATGCAAGCTTACGCCGCAAAACTTATTGATCTTATCGAACTCAAGGCCGAGAAAATTGCCAAACAATGGGCAGCAGATGTGAGGCAGCATAATCGAACACCATCGTATAGCTCATTGCCGCTAGATAGAGTGATTGAACGCGGGGTCGATTTTTACAGGCTGTTTCGTCAGATGTCTTTAGCCGATGTTCCCTATGAAGCGGCTAAAACTTTTTCCTGGAAATACGCAAAGGAATGCTACCAGGAAAAAATACCACTTCAGGAAGCTGTTTATGCGCTGATACTCTTGAGAAGAAATCTCTGGCTTTACGCAGAGTTTCAGGGAGTTTTTACCTCGGCCTTAGAACAGCAGCAGGCGGTGGAAAGTTTAAATCGAACGATTCTCATGTACGATTATGTGTCATACCAGGTTATAGAAAAATACCAGGAGATGATTCAGAATGACGTTGATAAAAAGATTGGTTCTATCAAGTTGGTGATGAACAATCCTATCAGTAGTATAAAAAATATTTATAAAAGCGGACTTATGGGCATCCTTATTTTAGTAGCTTGTATCCTCAGCTATTATTATCACGCAATCCTTGGGACAGGTGTGATTTTCACCCATCTCTTCTACATTCCAATTATCCTGGCTTCTGTCTGGTGGGGTAAAAAAGGAATTTTCGTGGCTATTTTCCTTGCGTGTCTGATCTTGGCTAGCCATGTACTTTTCCTGAAGGCAGTACCATTTATGGATGATATTATCCGGGCTCTAATGTTTATAGTAATCGGCGGTGTTGTGGGTTGGCTGATGGACGGCGTTAGAAAAATAGAAGATGTGTATAAGGCTACTATATAAAAATATAAGCTCAATAACAAAAAGAGGAGATGAACGTGGAGAGTGAACAAGTCAATACAGGAAAAGTTCTGTCCGTTCGCAGTAGTGTCGTTGATGTCCACTTCCCTGTGGCGCCTTCGATCCGCAATGTTCTTAAGGCTGGCGATAAAGGGCAGGTAATCATCGAGGTTTTCACTCAGCTCGACAACAATACTGTTCGGGGTGTTGCCCTGACACCAACCCAAGGCCTGGCGCGAGGTTCAGCGGTTATCGATACGGGCAAGCCCTTTGAGGTTCCGGTAGGCAAAGAACTTTTAGGCAGGGTCTTCAATGTTTTCGGACAGACAATTGATAAGAAAGCACAGATTGAAGGCGGCGAATGGCGTTCCATCCATCGCGAGCCGATTCCGCTGCGGGATCAATCTACCGTTTCGGAAATATTCGAAACCGGAATCAAGGCCATTGATGTTCTGGCGCCGCTGGAAAGAGGAGGCAAAGCAGGTCTCTTTGGTGGAGCAGGCGTCGGCAAAACAGTTCTCATTACAGAAATGATCCATAATACCGTCAGCCACCATGAAGGGATGAGTATCTTTTGTGGAATCGGTGAGCGCTGCCGCGAAGGCGAGGAACTCTATCGAGAGATGGAAGAAAGCGGAGTTCTGGGCAATACGGTAATGGTTTTCGGTCAGATGAACGAACCACCGGGTGCCAGATTCCGTGTAGGACATGCAGCGCTCACAATGGCCG
>JBAXON010000262.1:0-4344 GCA_037133255.1 Deltaproteobacteria bacterium | reverse complement strand
CTATCGTTTCTTCATCAACCTTATCGAAGGTTATATGCCAGAAAGTCATTTTGTCTTTCAGCGCTATATTCTCTTTTAAAAATTCGTTAACGCCTATTTGCCTGTTACTCTTTAACAAAGAGTCAAAGCTATCCATAAAGTTCATATCGAGATAATGGCTGAAAGTGCTTCTTGGTTCGGGGTTTTTGCTGCTTTTTCCGACAGGTTCTACAAACGCATCGACGAGAATGACAATGATTTGCTTGTATCGGTCGGGATTGCTCTTGAGTACCCTGGATAAACTCTGCAGACCCAGGTTGTCAGCGTTTCCGCCATCGAAGACATGATGATACCTTTCATCATCTTCATCTGTAAAGTCCTTCAGGGTCACATAGCTGAATACCGCCGGAAAAGCGGCAGAGGCCATAACGCCTCGTGAAACATGATACTGGTAAATATCGGAATTCAAGTGTTCGGTAAAATCCTCATCAGTAAAGGTAAAGACAGAGCCAAAATGCATATTCTGAGATCTTGCCTGCGGCCCCTGCTTCTTCGTTTTATATGCCTCTGTTCCATCCGTGGCGTTGATAATCAGATAAGGACGCTCCGGATTCAAATCGCCAAATTTCAGAGCGAACCCCAGATTTTTTGTATCAAAGAGATTATCCTCGAAAGTCTGGGTCATAATGTCAGAACGGTCAAAGGCGGTAAACCAATAGCGGACAATATTTGTAGGCCAGAACCAACTCTGGAACCACCGGCTTATATAATTCCGTGACATAAGATCTTCGACGTGGGCTCTCTTGAATCCTAAATTCAGATTGAGAAACTTTTTTTCCGGCCATTCCAGCCATTGTTCCCTGCTAATCCAGATCCGGTTAGATGTAACTTTAGCCTGAGATAGATTAAAAAGCCGGTCGATATATAACCATTCCTTTGCGGAACAACCTCTGATTGCCTTCCGTAAGGATTTCTGCGCCTCTTCCTTTTCTTCAGCAGTTAACTTTCCAATCACGAGCTGTTGCTTATTTCCTGTTTTCTGACAGGCAATTTTGAATTGTCCGGCAAATACTCCGCAATCCAATCTACAGCGGGGAAGGGGGATCACGAATTCGGGATCTTGTGTAACGGCGTAGTAGGCGCCGGCAAGAGAACCGCCGGAAACCGATGAGATCACGTCCACTTCCTTGAGTATGTCCAAATCACTGTCATGCTGGAGAGTTGTCATGACACGCGCGGAAAAATAGGCGGCACGGCTGCCGCCGCCTGACAGAGCCAGCATGAGCAGAACATCCTGATTTCCCCGGTCATCTACGATTTTAAATGAAGCATGATTGGTGGTGGAAACAACATCTGGATAGAAAGGCGCGATAAGCGAGGTACCCGCTGATTTCGGACTGTTCCAATATGCATAATATTGGGTACATCCCTGGACAATCATACAGACAAACAATAGCAGCAACTTTAAAATCTTTATTGACGCCTCTGCTTTTGACCACAATTTCAACCTCAAGTTTTTAGCTGCCATTTTTTCTATTAAGCCTCGTGGGCCTTTTTACCATAGACCCTTTCATACGCCGCGCAGTATGGGCATAAGCCGTTCTCAATATTCTTGACAAACCAATATGCGATCCCGCGCTGTTTTTTTCTGGCATGCGTGCATACAGGGCACTCGACACAACGCTGAGCCATTTGCTTATCTTTTTCGGTAGCAGTAGTTGTGTTCATATATATCCTCCTTATTCAGAAGTACTTATATCAGATGTGTTTATTCATCCACGCAATCACATCCCTGAATACCTCATCGCGGTTAATCTCGTTGAGAGTTTCGTGGCGCGCATCCTCGTAGAACTTGAGCGTCACATCGCCGATACCCGCGGTTTTCAGCGTATCATACACCTGGCTCACGCCTTTTGTGTTAGCGCCTACGGGATCTTTCGCGCCCGAGAAGATATAGATGGGCAGGTTCTTCGGTATCTTCGCAATATTTTCCTTTTTGTTGATATAGCTGATGCCTCCCAGCAAGTCGCAAAAGAAACCCGCCGTAAAGACTGCCCCGCACCAGGGGTCATTTACGTACTTGTCCACCTCGGCATTATCCCGTGAAAGCCAGTCATAGTCGGTCCGATTGGGTTTGAAGGCGTCGTTAAAAGCGCCGAAGGAGAGTTTGTTCAGAAGATTGCTCTTTGCTTTTTTACCTTTAATCTTTGCTTCAATTGTCGCAACTAAAATGCCTACCATCCCAAGGGCGCCCGGGTCGCCGGCTGTGCCTGAGAGAACGAGCCCCTTGAGCTCGCCTGCGTAATGCATCGAGTAGTGGCGAGAGAGAAATGAGCCCATGCTGTGGCCAAAGAGGAAGAAAGGCTTGTTCGGGCATTCTTTTTTGATGATGCCAGTGAGTGTGTGCATGTCCACCACAACTTTTTCCCAGCCGATCTCATCGGCGAAATAGCCGACCTTGTCTTGCGATCCGGCGGTCTTCCCGTGTCCCCGGTGATCGTTTGCGTACACGGCATATCCCGCTTTGGTCAGCACGTCGGCAAAGCGCTCATATCTGGCTGCATGCTCTGCCATTCCGTGGGCTATCTGGACTGCGCCCTTAATAGCTGAAGCATTATCCGGCATCCATCTGTAGGTGAATATTTGCGTCCCGTCCGCTGCTTTGAAGCTAAAAGTATCGTTTTTCATGTCTGCCCCCTTCTATTGGTTAAATTGCATTAATAAGAAATTTCAATGCACTTTGTTTTGAAATGTGTAACTAATCACACTAAGATTCGCTTGTGTACCGCAGAGATAATATCCCGACAGCCTTCGGCTGCGGGATTAATTCAACTAACATATATTACCGCACTTTGTTTGTGGAGCACCCTTTTAAAAAAACCGCAGATATCTTTTAAAGATGCGACATCCCGTGTTGGGATAATATATGAGTTTCATTAACAACTTCTGGGAAACAATGCAAGGAAAAACAGCAGAAAAAAACTCACAGTTGCCGGTTTAAAAAAGACAGTTTGTTTCTTCAAACGCAGTTGCTGAATTAGAGAAACAAAAGAAGATAATTAGAAATTCATTGACGATTCTTCTGCATTTATTGTAGAAATTGCATCAGTGTATTAGTATAAAAATGAGGGCACAAAGAGCATGGCTAAAATATTGATCATTTATTCTTCCCAAACGGGCAACACAGAAAAGATGGCGAAGGCAGTTGCCAAAGGCGCGAAGTCCATCGAGGGAGTGGAAGTGATTTTGAAAAGAGCCGGAGATACAACTCTGGAGGATTTATTGACCGCCGATGGTCTGGCTGTCGGTACACCGGAAAATTTCGGTTATATGGCCGGGATGGTCAAGGACTTTTTTGATCGCACTTTTTACTCTGCCGGAGAAAAGGTCTTTCGCAAACCTTTTGTTGTCTTTATCAGCGCCGGTAATGACGGCACAGGCGCACTCAGGGCAATCGAACATATCGCTCTGGGATTTAAATTTAAAACGGTGTACAAGCCTGTGATCGCCACGGGAACTATTACGGAAGCAATTCTCCAGCAGTGTTTTGAGTTGGGCGGCACAATTGCCTGCGGCTGCCAGATGGGTATCTATTAGCAGGCTGCGGCTTTTTATGAAGGCAGGGAAAACAATCAGCAATCGTTCTCCCTGCCGTTAGATTTTGTTATACCACTCCATAAGCCAGCATGGCATTGGCAACCTTGGTGAAACCGGCAATATTTGCGCCGGCGACATAATCACCTTTTCTACCGTAGGCTTCCGCCGTATCATAGCAGTTTTTGTGAATGCTCTTCATGATCAGAAGCAGGCGGTTATCAACTTCTTCACGAGTCCAGGAAAGTCTCAAACTGTTCTGGCTCATTTCCAGACCGGATGTCGCCACGCCACCGGCATTGGCCGCTTTACCGGGACCATAAAGAATTTTCTTGTCCTGGAAAACCTTTACCGCTTCGGGTGTGGAAGGCATATTGGCCCCTTCAGCCACACAGATGCAGCCATTCTTCACGAGAGCTGTGGCATTTTTCGCGTCAATTTCGTTTTGTGTCGCGCAAGGCAGGGCGATATCCACTTTAATGCCCTGTTCACGAATAACATCCCAGACGTTTTTGCCTTCGTGACATACGGCTTTGTATTTATCGGCGTATTCTGTAATGCGGCCGCGTTTGACGTTTTTCAGTTCCAGAACATAGCAGCACTTCTTGTCGTCAATACCCGCCTCATCAATGATGGTCGCAGTTGAGTCACAAAGAGAAATGACTTTGCCGCCCATCTGATTTACTTTTTCCACAGCATACTGGGCAACGTTGCCGGCGCCGCTGATGGCGACGGTTTTGCCTTTGAAATCCAGACCACGGGTAGCCAGCA
>JBAXON010000261.1:0-4401 GCA_037133255.1 Deltaproteobacteria bacterium | reverse complement strand
GGGATCGATTGCCGTAGGCATGGCGCTGCATGGCGGCATCATTCCTTATACCGCAACATTTTTGCCATTTGCCGATTATATGCGTCCGCCCATGCGTCTGGCCTCGCTGATGGGATTGCGCACAATTTTTGTTTTCACACACGACAGCATCGGCGTGGGAGAAGACGGCCCCACCCACCAACCGATCGAGCAGATCATGAATCTGCGTCAGGTGCCTAACATGACAGTTATCCGGCCCGCCGATGCCAATGAAACAGTAGAAGCCTGGCGACTGGCTCTAACCAAAACAAAAGGCCCCACTACACTGGTTTTCAGCAGACAGAACCTGCCTGTTCTTGATCGAAGCGTATGCAGTGCCGCATCCGGCACAAGGCGGGGCGGTTATATTCTCTGGGAATCATCACCCAAGCCAGAATTGATTTTGATCGCGACCGGTTCGGAGGTTTCCATAGCGCTTGCCGCTGCCCGCAAACTTGCGGCTGATAATATCAGTGTACGAGTCGTCTCACTTCCCAGTTGGGAAATTTTTGACCACCAGCCCCAGGATTATCGCCACAGCGTTTTACCACCTGCGATCCCTGCTAGAATTTCCATTGAAGCGGGAATCAAGCTGGGATGGGAACATTATGTAGGGCTGCAAGGAAAGATCATCGGCATGGATACCTTTGGCGCCAGCGCCCCGGGACCGGTGCTTTATGAAAAATTCGGGTTTACAGAATTAAAGATAGTTGAAGCCGCCAAAAGTCTGCTTGGCCGCAACCAATAGGGAAAAGCACCATGAACACTGTCCGATTTTCATACTCTCTGGGTACATACCATGACGCTGTAATCAGCGCTCTTGAAGCGTTATCTCAGAAGAATATAGTCGCGCGTATCTGGGCGAAAGATTACACCGTTTGGAAACAAGCACCGGATGAAATCGTAAACAGACTGGGCTGGCTTGATGCCCCAGCGGAAATGCTACCACAGACACAAAATATTCTTGCCACTCTTGAGCCGCTGATCAAGGACGGTATTAAAGATGCAGTCTTGCTGGGCATGGGAGGGTCAAGCCTGGCAGCAGAAGTATTCAGTAAAATTTTTGGCAGCCTTCCCGGTTATCCGCGTCTGCACGTTCTGGATACAACCGATCCGACCTTGATTGCAAAAACTTCTCAAATGCTGGAACTGGAAAAAACTATTTTCCTGGTTTCTTCAAAATCGGGCTCAACTCTTGAGGTTGCTTCCCTCTTCCAATATTTTTTCACCCTGGTTTCAAAAAAAATGGGCAGTAACGCGGGAAGCCGCTTTATCCTGATTACGGATCAAGGCAGCCCAATGATAAAGACGGCGCATGATCTATCTCTGCGGCACACATTCCTCAACAATCCCTCAATCGGCGGGCGTTACTCCGCGCTATCGAAGCCGGGCATAGTTCCTGCTGCCATCATCGGCGTAAACGTGGAAAGGCTGCTGCAAAATGCCGTAAGCGTGGCACAAAGAGAAAAAACTAAAAATGTTTCCGGAAATCTTGATGCCACAGGAGTCACCCTGGGCGGTGCTTTGGGAGTGCTTGCGCAAATGGGGCGCGACAAACTTACTTTGATTCTGCCGGAGCGCTTTGCGTCTTTCGGTATCTGGCTGGAGCAACTGATAGCGGAAAGCACCGGCAAGGAAGGAAAAGGAATACTGCCGATTACAGGCGAAGACCTCTCCGAACCAAACGTTTATACAAGTGATCGCGTATTTGTAATCTTTTCAAATGAGGCAGCAGATAATTCAAAAAAGATTGCATCTCTTACCGCCGCCGGGCATCCGGTGATTTCAATCGAGATCAGCGATATTTATGAGTTAGGCGCTCAGATGTTTATCTGGGAGATGGCTACCGCCGTTGCCGCTCATGTTTTAAAAATAAATCCGTTTGATCAGCCGGATGTGGAGGCCACAAAAAATCACACTCGACGAATAATCGCTGAGTACCGGGAAAAGAAAGTATTGCCTCTCAGCAAACCGACCCTGACAACGGATCAGTGTTATGTTTACGGTCCCGGCAAGGGTGCGACAATTGCTGAAATCCTGAAAAACTTCCTTGGGCAGGCACGGGCATTTGATTATGTCTGCCTGCAGGTATATCTAAGCCCTTCACTTGAGATTGATGAAGCACTGCGGAAGTTGCGCGAAACTATTTTTGTAAAATATAAACTTGCGGTAACAATCGGCTACGGGCCGCGCTATTTGCATTCCACCGGCCAATTGCACAAAGGCGATTCCGGTAATGGATTATTTATTCAGTTAACCGCTGAGAATTTGATTGACATTGATATTCCTGATAACTTTGGCGCGGATAATTCCACCCTCACCTTCGGAACGCTGAAAGCAGCTCAGGCCGAAGGAGATTGGCAGGCGCTAACGGATGCAAGAAGAAGAGCCATCCGTTTCCACTTCAAAACAAATCCCGCAGCTGGTTTAAAAAATCTTGTCAAACTTCTTTAATGAACTTTTAAAAAAGATCAGTGGCCTTTAGCGCCCGTGCCAATCCGATCCATCAGCGCAAACCCAATACCGGACAGAACAAATGTCAGGTGAATGCCCACTTTCCAGGCCAGATGCTCGTTACTGATATCACCCAAACTGACAAACGATTTAAGCAGCTCGATACCGGAAATGGCAACTATGGAGCCAATCACCTTCATCTTCAGATCAGAGAACCCCACTTTCCCCATCCAATCCGGACGGTCAGCATGCCCTTTTGTATCAATCTTGGAAACAAAATTTTCGTAACCGGCAAAAATGATAATGATCATCAGATTAGCGACCAAAACGATGTCAATAAGCGATAATACGCCCGCCATCACCTGTCCACCTTCACCACTAATCACAATGGGGATCAGTTTGATGAACTCCTTGGCAAATTTAACCAGCAAGAGGGCATTGGCAGCCACCAGGCCGATGTAAAAAGGCGCCAGCAACCACCGGCTTTTGAACATAAAACTTTCCAGAAACTCTTCAAGTTTTTTTAAAAACATTTTTTATACTCCATAAGTTAGATTTGTTATTTTATACCAATTCGCTGTCAAACATTAAAATACTGATTTAAGGGGCATAATACCAAGTAAGCTTTCAAAAATGCTTAGTTTGTTTTTTGAAAGCAACTTGGTATTAACTGACTATCTTGATAATTTGGGGAGCGTGCCGCTCGGATGCCGCTGGAATCTCTTTGGGATAGCCGATAATAATGGGCGCGACAATCCGACAGTCATCAGGCATTCCCAATTCTGCTTTTAGCTTTTGATCTCGAATATATGAACCCAAATGGATCCAGCAGGTGCCCAGACCTCTTTGTGTGGCACTAAACATAATGTAGCTTACCGCCAGCGCGCAATCAACATCCAACGAACGAACGCTTTTTGGGCCGACAAGATAAATCAAACACGGCGCGTTATAATAAACATTAAAGTTTTCATCTTTGAGCATATCCACATAGCCCGGGTTGAGCGATGATTTGTTTTCGGTAAAATCCTGCAGAAGATTCTTTTTACTTTCGTCAGATAGTTTTTTCAGCGTCTTCCGGTTATGGACAATGATGAACTGGCAGGGCTGGGCGTTACTTGCCGAAGGCGCAAGGCATGATTCCTGAAGGATTTCTTTTACTATCTCCAGCGAAACTTCTTTTTCCTGAAAATCGCGGATTGCTCTTCTGTTTTTTAAAAGCTCTGGAAATGTAAGCATAAAATTATCTCCTTTTGATTAATGATTATAATTAAGCCTATCTATACCCTACCCGACGCCTATTGCATGTAAAATTAACGATATAAAATTAACAATGACATCTTGAAGCACCTCGATCACCGGATTGAGAAAACCTAAATACAACAAGCCGATAACAATAAAAAATCCAAATGGTTCAACTTGATTCAGTACCCGGTTGACCGACTGAGGCGCGAAACCCATGATAATCTTAGAACCGTCAAGTGGAGGAATCGGGATTAAATTAAAAGCGGCAAGCAATATGTTGATATAGGCCAGCAGATTAAGAATTTTATACATAATGTCATCACGGCCGGGAACCAGAAGCTGCAACAACAAAAGCGCGATAAAGGCACAAATAATATTAGCAGTGATGCCTGCAGCCGAAACAAGAATGATCCCTTTGCGCCTGTTATTGATGGGAATATTTCCCAGATTTACAGGGACAGGTTTTGCCCAGCCAAAGCCTATAATTAAAAGCAGCAATGTCCCGAGAGGATCGAGATGTTTAACCGGATTGAGAGTCAACCGACCAAGCATTTTAGCTGTGGGATCGCCCATTTTATAGGCAACCCAGCCATGCGCAAGTTCATGAAAGATTACCGAGTACAAAAGAAGCACTGACAGCATGACAAAAGCCGCCGGATCACTAAATAATAATTTTATTAAACCCAT
>JBAXON010000260.1:0-4424 GCA_037133255.1 Deltaproteobacteria bacterium | reverse complement strand
GAACTCCATAAAGCCGGATACCAGATTGCCATTCATACCAATGGCGATGCCGCAATTGACGCCGCAATTGAGGCTTTCCGTCTGGCGCAGGCGGCTTATCCCCGGCAAAATGCCCGTCACCGCCTCGAACATTGTCAGGCAGTCCGTGAAGATCAACTAGATGCCATAGCTGAGTTGGGGATTACCCCGTCCTTCTTCGTTTCCCATACCTATTATTGGGGAGACCGCCACAAGGAAATCTTCCTGGGGCCCGAAAGGGGAGTGCGCATAAGCCCGCTTAAATCCGCACTGAAGCGGGGCATTCGATTCAGTATCCATTCGGATTGTCCGGTGACTCCTGTTTCTCCTCTTTTCTGCGTTTTCGCTGCGGTAAATCGCCTGACCAGTGGTGGCAAGGTTCTGGGGCCTGAATTCCGACTGACGCCGGAAGAAGCGCTGAGGGCAGTAACGATAGATGCGGCCTGGCAAACTTTTGAGGAAGACATCAAAGGAACCATTGAAATAGGGAAACTGGCCGACTTCACAATTCTTGACCAAAACCCCTTGAATGTGGCACCAGAGCAAATCAGAAATATCACGGTGACCGAGGTGATTATTGGAGGCAAGCAGGTTTATCGATGTTAGGTACTTAGCAAAGAGCTCACCGAAATATAACATACAGCGATTTTCCCGATAATACTTCATTTGAAGTGGTAATCATTACACCATAGCCGAAACTAAAACACTTGATTTGTAGATGGGGGCATGGATTCCGTTAATTCAGTAATTGTATTTTTACGCATGCCTTCCTGAACTACACACATCGTCAACCTCGGCAAACACGCTGGACTTCAATCCGTAATTAATATTTAATGTAGAAAGAATAATTGACATAAAATAGCGGCCTGTATAGGACATACTTTCAAATTATCATCAAAACATGTTACACTTTGACATTCGATATCCCCTTGTCTTATAATTATATTTCTAAAAGGGAATTTTATCAATTACCGGTTAACGATTTTACATCTTTAAAAGACGATAAAGTGAGTATCAAATGGCGCATCACAATACGATTAAGTCGAACGACTATAACGCTCTAGCTCAAAGATTAAACATGTTTCCGCAGGGTGCTCCACCCACAGAGCTTCTTTTTAAAATCCTCAAAGTTCTTTTTTCCGAAAGAGAAGCTAAACTTGTTTCTATCCTTCCCATCAAACCCTTTACCGATAAAAAAGCGGCCGCAATCTGGAAGCTTAACCTTAGCGATGCCATGGTTATTCTGAACGATCTTGCTGATCGTGGTATTCTTCTCGATTACGAGGAAGATGGAAACTTTACCTATGTTCTGCCCCCTCCCATGGCGGGTTTTTTTGAATTTTCCATGATGCGGTACAGGAAAGATATTGATCAAAAAGTTCTGGCAGAACTATTTTATCAGTACCTGAATGTTGAAGAGGACTTCATAAAAGATCTGTTCCTTAGAGGGGACACTCAGTTAGGAAGAACCTTTGTAAATGAGGGCGTCCTGACCAACGAAAATGCTCTTCATGTGCTGGATTACGAAAGAGCATCGGATGTTGTAAAAACCGCTTCACAAATAGGTGTTGGTGTATGCTATTGCCGACATAAGATGGAACATGTTGGCAAAAATTGTAATGCACCAATGGATATATGCATGACATTTAATGGTTCTGCGGAATCATTAGTTCGTCACGGCATTGCCAGAAAAATCGATGTCGCAGAGGGGTTGGATTTACTCCATAAGGCTCAGGATTTTAACCTGGTCCAGTTTGGTGAAAATGTTCAGGAAAGAGTAAACTTTATCTGCAATTGCTGCGGCTGTTGTTGCGAAGCATTAATTGCAGCAAGAAAGTTTGGTTTCCTAGATCCAGTTCACACAACAAATTTTATTCCGGAAATAAATGAAGAAAAATGTAATGGATGTGGAAAATGCATATCACTTTGCCCGGTTGAGGCCATGACGCTTGTAACCGCCAGTGATCCTCACAATCCGGGAAAAAAGAAAGCAAAGCTGGATAATGATCAATGCCTTGGTTGCGGAGTATGTCTTAATGGTTGCAGTGTTGATGCCCTCAAATTGAAATCCCGTAGAGAGCTGGTTCTTACACCTGTTAATACAGCTCATAGAGTTGTACTAATGGCCATTGAGCGAGGAAAGTTTCAGAATCTCTTATTTGATAATAAGGTATTATTAAGCCATCGGGCTATGGCGGCAGTGCTTGGTGTTATTATTAAACTCCCTCCCGCAAAACAGATATTGGCAAGTAATCAGTTTAAATCGCGATATCTTCTAGCTTTGATTAATTATGCAAGTGGATAGTATTAAAATCCTGGGATATTAACACGAGTTACCTGTTATTTGTTACGAACTGCGAACTATAATTGTCAATTCTGGGAATAGCCCATCAATACACAGGTGACTTCAGCAAGCACAAGCTTCCTGAAATACACAAAAATCAAACATCAACTAAAATGCAGGACTGCAAGTGGTAATAGTCACTTGAATTTTTAAAATCAGTCAATTGTAATGAAAGCACTTTATCGAAGCAATGTTGAAATAATTGGATAAAATGGATTTAACTGTCTATTTTATCCGACAGGTATAGCACTTCATACTGCGACAGTTTTTCTTCCCATCTTTTCAAAGCATCATAATTTTCTTTCCACTCTCTGCAATCATCTTTGCAGTCAGAGTCATTTCCACTTTCAAGTTCTTTTAAAAAAATATTGCTGCTTTTATTGTGTTTGCTTTCTATCACCGCAAGGGTATTTTTTAATCCAATAATCATTCTTTTACACACATCGATTTCTCTATACATTGAAATCTCATATTCATCAGTTCGCATGTTTTAGCCTTTTATTGATAAAAATAATATTTGATGATTGTAAATATAAGTCTTTAATATTTATCGAAACGATACAAATATAATTTTGAAATCTATTCTTCCATTCTTTTCGGGCAGGTTCTGCACATAGGATAGTATCCGCCGGTAAAAAAAGAATTCCGGAATTGGCGCGAATCATTTCCATGCCATATCTTCGGAAAGGATGTTGTCTGGAGAGAGCCTGTTGAAAGCCCTTTATATGGAACCATCTGCCCGTCAGACATATACAAGACGTCTCTTACTGACAGGGCCATGTAGGCGCACGGGGAAACATCGCCTCCCGATCCGATATACACGGAGTTCAAAACCTTCTCCGTGCACAGGGGATTTAATATATCAGGAGAAGGCAGCCTGTAATACAGCTTCAGTCCAGCCTTGCTGCAAAGCTCTGCCGCGATGTTCAGTTCATTCGATATATATGAGTAATTTGAATTGGATCCCGGCCGGATGGCCTCAGCCTGAAGATTTTCTTCGGGTATAAAGTCAAGGGTGCTTATTATGACCTCTTCAATTCCAGTTCCCGCGAGCTTCTCGTGTATCAGGCTGACATCCTGAATTGTTGAGTTCAGAAGAATATACGCAAGGTGAATTTTCGGATATTTTTCCCCGAGTTCCCTCTTTTTCTTACTGATTCTCTTAACAGAGTTTATCACCTCTTCACTGTCTGTGCCGGGCCGGATTCTTGTGTTAGTGCTGCCGAAACCAGCCAACGAAAATGATATCATGCTGAGGCCTGAATTAAATATTTCTTCTATGATTTTATCCGTCATGAGTGTGCCGTTAGTGGTTGTATAGACTTCGCATCCGGCCTGCCTTGCAATACGGATCATTGAAAATATATCAGGGTTGAGAAACGGCTCCCCCCAGCCCTGCAGGTGCACAATCCTGGTTTTGCAAATGGATGGATAAAGCGATTCGAAAAGATCCGGATGGAAGTCTCTGCTGATCCAGTTCTTGTGATAAACAGTACGTGGGCAGTAGACGCAAGAAGCGTTGCAGCGAGAAGTCACTTCTATCTGCATCCATTCCAACCTGGGCTGCCGTTCATTTAATAATTGTTTTATGGAATCAAACATAATCTTGCCATTTATTTAAAAAGAGTGTGTTGTCCCGCAGCCTTTTTAATAATTATCTTCGACACATTATCATCTTCTCTTTTTTCTGCAAACTTTTTAAATCCTACTTTCATGATGCTCACAAATAATTGAATTTACTGATCAGGATATTACCCTCAATATCAGTGATCATAGAGACATCTAGGCAGTCTTTATGTGCGAAATTTACTGCCAATAAAATAGTGTATCTTTGAAGATTTGAAATATCAATCACCAATACATTTTCAACCTGACAGTTGCTCATTTGCAGATGGGGGCAAGGATTCCGTTGATTTAGTAATTGGTTTTTTACGTATGCCTTCCTGAAAGCAGTAGACTGACAGTGTTGATGAAAATACAGGACTTCAATTCGTTATCAATGACGCTGTGTAATTTATCGCTACGGGATATTTTATGATGGTTAGACAAATTTACCATATTT
>JBAXON010000259.1:0-4468 GCA_037133255.1 Deltaproteobacteria bacterium | reverse complement strand
CCCATTCCGCATTTACTGCTAAACGACGTATATACTTAATTGTGCGGTTGATGAATTTTTTGTCCTGCAAAATTAATATATGAACGTCAATTATATACAGCGGTTCAGTAACTTTTGCCTTTTTCAAGTTTTCCTGAATTTTTAAAAGTTCAAGTTCTGACTCTTTAAGCGCGTTTTTGAAGCGGACAATTTCTTTAGGAATCAGCGTTAAATCTTCGAGTTTATAAAAAGACAGTTGAACATCCAGTGGATCAAAAAGATAAACTTTACCGATGACAACGCCTGGAGAAACACCGATGCCTTTAAGTATAAAAGTTTTTTTCCCATGTTCAGCACTCATATAATGTTTCAATCTTCTCCGAATTTATTTTCTATCAGGGTTTCTAGTTGTTCCAAAGCCGTGGTTGCGTCTTCACCTTGTACTCTTAATGTTAACATGCCCCCGTTAGGACATGCAATAGTAAGAATCCCTAAAATACTTTTGCCGTTGACAATTTGACCGTTGCGTTCAATAAACACATCGGCTTTAAACTGGTGTGCGATTTTCACAAAAGCTGCCGCTGCCCGAGCGTGCATTCCCAATTTATTCTTCAACTTTAACGTCTTGATTTCTATCAATTCAATAATTCTTTCCATGATATAATAAGAAATATAAGGACAGCACTGTAAAGAATATATATCTGTGACATCCCTTTATTCATTAACCAGAAGCATACTAAAATAGCACCCAATGCCATAAGTGTAATAAGAATTATACTCGTATTGACAAACGGGACAAATCCAATCTGTAATAGCCAAGGCAACAAAACCGCCAGCATTAGTATAGAACACCAGCGAATTTTTGTGGCTGAACGTGGTAAATCCATAATCCGTATAAATTCAATGCCTTGCTTTCCGCGCCGATAGCTTTCAAGAAATCCCTTGCATCTTACCCATATATGCGCCGGTGTATAAATTAGTAAGAAAGCCAACGGGGCTATCACCAATCCAGCATAAGCCAAAAAAACCGCAAAAACAGCGGCAAAAGGCTTCAGTGCTCCCCAAAAAAAAATATCACCAATAGCAGCATAAGGACCCATTAAGCTCTGTTTGACTGCCACTGTGTCGGTTAATACTCCACTATCGGCATAATCTGTTTCTAAACGAACAATGGACCCGATTATCGGAGCAGAAAAATAAGGATGAGTATTAAACATCTGCAGATGTCTTAGTAATATTTTTTCAACATCCTTTTGTTGCTTTTGCCACTGGCGAACAATCGGAATTACAGACATGACAAACCCAAGATTTTGCATCCGGCGGAAATTAAGTGTCGTATGAATAAACAAAGACCTAAAAAATATTTTAGCCAAAATCGCTTTAGTCATTTTTCTATGACCTCAAAATATATAATTTTTATATAACTTCATAGTAGAGTGTCACTAACATAAATGTTAAATGAAGTCAATTAATCAGCAGTCGCAACCTTCATTTTATCTTGACAGGCGTTTGTTTTGTTGCTAAGGACACGCCGGTTTTAGGGTCAATGGCGCAGGCAGAATTTTTCGCTATTATTTAATTACTTGCTGCTGCGTCTTCCAAAAGATAAATTATATAAAGAGGGGGGTCGTTTAAATGCTTTGTCAAACTGTTAAAGAAGGATTGGAATGCGCTTTCATGAGCAAAAAAGGCTGCGGTTTTTTTGGTGGCAGCTGCCAGATAATAATCGACAAATGTGAAGAGTGTAACAAGATAATTGATTATCAATCAGGCAAATACTGTAAGGTCTATCCTGATCCAAAAAGCAAGTGGCTCAATGGTAAGTGTCCAACGGCATCGCACACCAAGATTGAAGTAGCCGAAGCAGCACAGAAGGTAAATCCGCTCAAAGCTTCCAAGAGAGCAAACAAAAAAGGGTAAAATCCTGTTACTCAATACATAAAAAAGCCGGCAAGTGAATCTGCCGGCTTTTTTATGTTATCATATTTTTAATTTGCTGTAGTCCTCTTTTAATTAAAATTAGCTTTTGTTCTTCATCATCTCCATTTTTAGGTTCGTTACTAGTGCGCACCTTAAAAAGTTGCTTTTTGGCGCCATCAATAGTGAATCCTTGAAAATAAAGCAAATCCATAATGTTTAATAGTTCCTGGACATCCTTTTTGCGATACAATCGTTGCGCGGTCTTTGTTCTTACAGGTTTTACGGTACTAAATTCTGTTTCCCAGTATCTGATTACATGTGCCTTTACGTTAAGGATCTTACTTACTTCTCCGATACGAAAATACGTCTTTTCGGGAATTATTGTATCCATGAAATCCCTGAATCCTTGCAGCTATTCTTCCCTACATAACGCAGTTAAAAATTAAATTAACTATTCCTGACTTTAAAATCAAACCACTGTTGATTTTGTCTAATTTTTTTTAATATCTGTGTATGCGGAGAAAAACTTATATCAGTTCAGAGCCTTTCGCAAAACCTGAGACGATTTGAATGTCAACACTCTACGCGCTGTAATGGAAATTTCCTGCCCTGTTTGTGGATTACGACCACGGCGTGCTCGTTTTTCTTTCACCGAAAAGTTACCGAATCCGGAAATCTTAACTTTGTCCCCCTGCGCTAGACTGTCCTTGATAATGTCAAATACTGACTCAACAATATCCGCAGAATCTTTTTTTGAAAAACCAAGCTTTTCATAAACATTTTGAATAATATCAATCTTTGTCATTTCTTTCCCTCCGTTTTAACTTTGTCAAATAAACTACTCGCCTCTTATTTTCGCACCCGTCAATCCAACGGTGTTCTGCACAATTTTATCGTGGATGTTGTTAACTTCCACATCTGTTAATGTTCTGTCCGGTGCACGATAGGAAAAACGAAGCCCCAGACTTTGTATACCTTCAGCAATACCTTTACCTGTGTATATATCAAAAATTACCACATTTTCAAGCAATTCTTCACTTTGGCGCAAAACAATATCAACCATGTTATTGGTTTCCATTTCTGTAGGAATCAGAAAAGCAACATCACGAGTTACTGCAGGAAATTTTGATATTTCTTTATAAGAAATAACGTTACTTGCTTGATTTGCTAAGATATCTAAATTGATTTCAAGGACATAGGCATCATTTTTCAAATTCAATCTCTGCCGAACATCCGGATGCACCTGCCCCATATAACCCACTAAAATATCACCAATATATATTCCGCACGATTTACCGGGATGTAAAAATGGCTCTGAAATTGATGAACGATAATTACATTTAGTTAATTTAAAATCATAAAAGATATTTTCGAGGCAACCTTTCAGATCATAAAAATCTGCGCTTACCTTGTTACCCCACAGATTATCTGTAGTTGCTCCCGTTAATAGGCAGGCAAGCATATTTTTTTCTTCGGGAAGGTCATCTGTTTTACAATCAATAAAAGTACAGCCCATTTCAAATATCTTCAAATCAAGAGACCCGTTATTATTGTTTTTTTTCATGGTATCGAGCAATCCAAAAACCATCGTTGTCCTCATCACGGATTGGTCTTCTGCCAGTGGATTTTTAATCCGGACTAAACGCCGCCTTTCATCATTTTCTGGCAAACACAGATGATCTGCAGATTCCGGATTTACAAAACTATAATTGACTACTTCTGAATAACCCGTGCCAGTAAGAATATTCCTGATTTTCTCTTCTAAATCCATCCGGGGATTAGAAGCCATTTCTATAGCCGCAACATTGGGTAGTGTCACCGGAATACGATCGTAGCCGTAGATTCGAATCACTTCTTCAATTAAATCTATTTCTCTTTTTATATCGATACGAAAGGCTGGTGGTGTCACCAGATAATTGTCCTTACCGGCCTTGCCTACAATCATACCAAGACTCTGCAGAATTCTAATAACTTCTCTTGAATCAATTGCTGTGCCTGTTAATTGACAAATTCTGCTAAGCCTTAAAGAAATATCTTTAACAGTCGGAATTTTATGAGGGTATTCATCGATACAATTTTTACAAATATTACCGCCGCTAATATCAGCAATTAGCTGTGCCGCACGATTCAGGGCTACTATTACTCCTTCCGGATCTACTCCTCTTTCAAAGCGGAAAGACGCGTCAGTAGGCATTGCCAGTTTTCTCGCCGAACGGCGAATGGAAACAGGATTAAAATAAGCACTCTCCAGTAAAACAACTTGCGTGTCATCCTTAACCTCTGAATTAAGACCACCCATAATTCCGCCGATAGCTACAGGTTTTACACCGTCACAAATCAATAAAGTATCTGCCGGCAGCTTGCGGGTCTTACCATCCAGGGAAGTAAACTCTTCACCATCCCTTGATTTTCGGACAACAATTTTCCCCTTCTCCAGGAATCGGAAATCAAACGCGTGAAGAGGCTGACCCATCTCGAGCATAACAAAATTGGTCACATCAACAACATTATTTATCGAGCGAAATCCCGCTGACTCTAATCTCGTTTTCATCCAGGCAGGTGAAGAACC
>JBAXON010000258.1:0-4489 GCA_037133255.1 Deltaproteobacteria bacterium | reverse complement strand
CTGACCGGCGCCGAGCGCGAGGTGATCCGCCGCGAGTTCATGTCCCGGTTCGGGGTATCAGCTTGCGTACATTGCCAAGGTGCGGCATCAATCATCAGAGGCAATCCAATATGCCCAGGACGCGCTCCAAATAGATCCGCACCACATTCAGTCGCTAATATTCCTTTCCAGGATTTTTCTCGAGCAAGGTAATCTAAAGAGTGCCGAGACTGTTGTTCGTCTGTCCAACTTTAAGCAGCCAGGTAATCCGGAGGTGCAGAAAATGGTAGAAATGTATGAAGCGCAATTGAAAGGGGAAGCCGGCATATTTCAAGCTGTCGCTGTAAAAGAAATTCCTGCTCTGATTCATTCTGAATTCACAGAAGGCCTCACATCCATTATTATTCCGGTGCAGTCAATCCATCTGGATGAATGCATTTTATCCATAAAAAAATATACGGATAAGCCGTATGAAATTATTTTCCTTGATCATGGCGTAGCTCCAAAATTAAAAAAACAGATTCTGAAAGCCATAAAAGAGAATCGCAATTACAAAGTTGTTAAGATCGACAGGAGAGTAAATTTTACCCAATCACTAAATGCTGGCATTAATCAATCCACCGGTGAATATATTATGATTTTGTTTGATGACGTCTTTGTTGGTGAAGGCTGGCTTGCAGACATGCTGGAATGCCTGCAAGCCGCTAGAAAGATCGGTATCGTTGGGGCAATGTCCAATGACGCTTCCGGACTGCAAAGAGTAGAAGGGATTGATTTCAGCTCAGCGGAAAAGCGATTATCTTTCCGGGAAAGAAACCGGCATAGAAGAATCTATACCAGAAATCTTGATGGTTTTTGCTTGCTCTTTAAACGAGACTTGCTGAGGCAAATCAGCCTTTTTGATGAGATTTTTGGCGCTGACAAGAATGTGTTTGACGATTTTTGCGTAAGAGCAGTACTTGAAGGCTTTAATAATGTCATTGCCGGCAATGTATTTGTCCATAACCGGGGTGGCATAAACAGGCTGCTGTCTCGGGATAAAAATTTATTCGATGAAAAATGGATTGGCTTGGATGCGGCAACTCCTTTGGCAGAAAAGGTATTAATCGCAAATGCGATGGAGCTGGCTTCTTCACAATACCACAAAGGCGACATCGTTGATGCTGTAAAGACGCTTATAGCGCGGATCGGATATTCTCCCAATGAAAGACTATTGTTTTACAAGATTGCTGAAATATTACTGGCAGAAAATAAATTTCAAGAGGCGCTTGATGCTCTAAAAGGAATGATTCCCGCTGAAGATGATGCAGAATACTATGCGTTGGTGGGATACGGCAATGAAGGTTTGGGCTTGCACAAAGTAGCAGATGATTATGTTGAGAAGGCATTGGCTATTGATAGCAAGTCCGCGCTGGCGCTGAACCTGAAGGGAATTCTTGTCTACAAAAAGGATGAGGCAAACAATGCGGAAGAGTATTTCCGACGGGCAATTGATGCTGATCCAGGGTTTGGTGAGCCTTACACCAATATAGGCATGTTGAAATGGAAAGAAGAACAAAAGGAAGAAGCTGTCGATCTCTTTGAAAAAGGCTTTATACACTCCCCCGATAAAGGAGATCTGGTCACCGCTTACTATAACGCGATCAGTGCCTTGGAACTATATTCAAGAGCTGAAAATATTTTTCGGGAAGCACGGACGGCATACCCCGAAAACAAGCGCATTCTTTTTCTGCTGATCGATATTTTTCTGAAGCAGGAAAAATTTCCGGAGGCAATGAAAGAAGTAGAGAAGGCCATGGTTCAATTTGGCATGGACACAGGTATTCTGTCTGCCGCGCTGGAAATCAGAAGAAAAATTGGTGCAAAGACTATAGCAGTTGAGGGCGGTAAGGCTAAGGCAGTGCCGACTCTTTCTGTCTGCATGATAGTGAAAAATGAGGAGAAGCATCTGGCATACTGTTTAAACAGTTTATCCCCTGTTGCCGATGAATTGATTGTAGTGGATACCGGTTCAACGGACAAGACCAAGGATATTGCCGAGGCTTTTGGTGCGCAAATATATGATATTGAATGGACAAACGATTTTGCTGTGGCCAGGAACCATTCCCTGTCTAAAGCTCAGGGTGACTGGATCCTGGTGATGGATGCTGATGAAGTGATCTCGTTTCAGGATTATGCAAAATTAAAGAAACTCATCAGCAAGAATGACAAAATTGCCTATAATCTTATTACCAGAAATTATATCAACAAGACAGCCGGCGATGGTTGGATGTGCAACGACAATACATATATTCATGAGCAGGCAGGCCGCGGATGGTTCCCCAGCGGCAAGGTACGTCTGTTCCCGAACAATGAAAAAATACGGTTTGAAAACCCTATCCATGAACTTGTGGAATACTCCATAATGAGAATTGGTATGGGCAAGCAAGAGTCCGGCATCCCCGTACACCATTACGGTGAACTTGACGCAAAGAAAGCAACGGAAAAAGATGTCCAATACTATGAACTTGGTGTGCAGAAGATGAAGGAGAGCGGTGGTGATTTCAGATCAGTTTGGGAACTTGCCGTCCAGGCAGGGGAACTTGGGAAAACTGAAGAATCGATAGAATTGTGGCACAAAGTCCTGGGGTTCAAGCAGCGGGAGGCAACGGCATATTTCAACCTAGCCAATCATTATCTTCGTTTAGGAAAATATGAAGATTCCTACGATTGTTCAAGAAAATCGTATGCGCTTGATCCGATGGACCAGAGTGCGGTGCTGAGTTATGCCATGTCTGAATTTCTTGCCGGGGATATAAATAAGGCAATAACTGCTTTGGAAGGTTTTTTGAAAGGTACAGATTCTCAAAGTTCTCATGTAGCTTTGCTTGCCGTTTCCTTTTTCCTCACAGGAGAGAAAGACAGAGGGTTGAAATATATTCGGGGGTTGGTGAAGAAAAAATATAATTGTGTGCACTATTTCAAAGATCTTGCACAATCTTTAATTGGTGCCGGTAATCTTGCCCGCGCGAAATCTCTGTTGATCGCCGCCATAGAAATAAAATTATACGATCAGCAAACATCAGCGCTTCTTGCTCATTGTGAAGCAAATGTAGGCCGGGTGACATGAAGGTAAAAGGCTGAAGACTGAAGGGAAAGATCGTACTCTAATCGTCATACCGGACTACGCCGGTATGACATGATTGCTGGTTTTATGTAGTTGTACAAAGCTCTCGACGGGAATGACAACCGATAGAATTTATGCGCGGGCATCAATTGCCCGCTTTTTTATGCGTTTCCTCTCAGGCCGGCGGCTAGATTTAGATTGAGCTTTATAATAACTCCCAGTCTCTCCGGCGCGGGTTTGGCCATGATTTCAAATATTCGCTTATCGATAAATGCACTGAGGCTGAGGATGTCTTGTTTCAATTCCTTCGGCAAGGGGTTATTTTCTTTCATCAGTTCTCCCTGAAATACACTCCAGATGAACTGGTTGTGCCGAAGCGCTTCGTCTAATTTTTCATCCCGGTCAGGGGAATCCCAGTTATTCTGGATTTCGGCAAGTTTGAGTGCCGCTTTAGTGAGGACCAAAGCCTCAAGTTCACGACTACTATCCTCAGTTGTTCTCTGAACTGTTCTATATGCTTCCAGTTGCTGCGCTGCGTACATTATTCATTACCCCCTGTTCATATTCTATTAATTTATTTGTCAATTTCAGTGCCTGATAATGGCGGTCGTGCAGGATATGGTTGTTTATCTGGTCAATCAGGAAGGTTGTGCTCGGCGCCGCGTTTGTCACATCCTGAACAAGTTTCCAATATGTTGTTTGATGCTCGTGGATATTTTTTTCATCAACATACATTAGCTGGATGGCAAAATAGATTCTCTTGCAGGGTGAGTTAGCTTCAGTAAGTGACATGATATTTTTTTCCCGGAGAATGGGCACATTGTTTTCAATTACAAAATCACTACGGGCACTACCATTCTTCAATACCGCGCCACTGATAATGATCCGTTCATCAGGTTTCAAGCTTATTTTAAGTCCCATCGTGTAATCTCGCCCACTAGAATCTTCTGAGGGGAGAAAATCTCTCCCCTCAGAAGTGCCCTGGTTAAAAGGTTAAGCAAACAATCTCAGAACTGACTGTGCCGCCTGGGCGGACATGCTCAGTGCTGTAGTGCTGAGACTCTGGCGCGTTTGTAACATCAACATATTCGCGCCTTCTTTCTGTTATTGCTCAGTCTTCCACAGGCCGTGAAGATTGCAGTACTCGCGGACGACAAACTTGTCGGCCTTGACGGGGAAAAACGCTTCGGGCTTATCTCCGGGATTCAAAAACGCCCGGCAGCTTCGTCCGTTCACAAGGATCTCAATCCACTGAATCCAGTGCTTGGCTTCCATCGGATGGGGAATGCTTCCCACCTTCACGAGGATCCCATCGGCAGTCTTTTCAACAACCGGAACGTGTTTTTCCTTCGACGCGTCCACCCCGTTTTCCTTCTGGAGTGTCATGGGTTGACCACAACACAC
>JBAXON010000257.1:0-4523 GCA_037133255.1 Deltaproteobacteria bacterium | reverse complement strand
GAGCCTTATATGACAACCTTGGCAAAAATGAACCTCTGGCAAATGAATTAGACCAAAAAATTCTCACAACAAAAAAAGACGGATGGAGAGATAACATTCAAAAATTAAAAGCGGTGAGGATTGCCATTACTGCGTCATTGAAAAAATATGGAATAACAGAAGACAGCGAAATACACCGAATATTTGATTTAGTGAAAAACCAGAGAGAATACTAATGGAACAAATCACCATCGGCAATATAAAAATAGATGTGGTTTGCAAAGACATTAAGAACGCCCATCTGGCTGTTTACCCGCCGAAAGGAAGGGTTCGCATTGCTGCCCCGCTGAAAATGAATGAAGATGCTATCAGACTTTTTGCTATTTCAAAATTAAGCTGGATAAAAAGAAACCAGCGGAAATTTGAGATTCAGGAAAGAGTTACGCCAAGAGAATATAAGCAAAGAGAAAGTCATTACTTCCGAGGTAGAAGATATTTGTTGCGTATTGTTGAAACAGAAGCCTCTCCAAAGGTTTTGTTAAAAAATAAAACTTACATTGACCTTTATATAAGACCAGGCGCATCGACTAAAAAACGACACGAGATAATAACCGAATGGTATAGGGCTGAACTGAAAAAGCAAATTCCTGCCATAATTGAGAAATGGGAAAATATTTTAAATGTTAAAGTTAAATCATGGCAAGCAAAGCAAATGAAAACCAAGTGGGGTTCGTGTAATATTGCGGAAAAAAGAATTTGGATAAATCTTGAACTGGCAAAGAAGCCTGAACATTGTTTAGAGTATATTATCGTGCACGAGATGGTTCATTTACGTGAACGCCATCACGATGATAAATTTCTTTACTATATGGATACCTATTTGCCCAACTGGAGAAAATTAAAAAGCGAGTTAAATAGATTACCGGCAAGTCACGCGGATTGGAATTATTAATTTAAAAAATTTCATAGCTGAACACTGGCATATCAAATACCGTGTCCAAGGAACTCCAGAGCGGCAGCGGACAATGAATAAAAAGCTATTTCCTGTGATTATAAATCTTGAATTATAAATTTTAATTTGATAGATAAGAGAACCGAAAAAATATGACTCAATTTGTAGATTTTAAGCGTTTTGGGGGTATTTTTGGGGGTATGCAGAAGATTGCTGTATTAAGAAACGTAATGATTAAGCGTTGTTAAACGATTAGTTCAACTCCCGCCGCCCCAAGACACAATCTATAGAATTAAAAAACCCGCTAAAATAGCGGGTTTTTTGTTGCAATGTTTTTAGATATTGTAATATATGTCAAAATAATCTGACAATCTTGTGGTTACTTGAAATAAATGTGTTCAGAGTGACTTATGACAGGCTTTTCGATGAAATCATTGCTCGTGACAAAACAAGTTTAGATATGACCTGGCTCAAAGACAAGTCGCTTGCCGATCTCGACAATCTGCCCGACCCGGATGTATTGGCGGGCGACATCATCGAAAATCTGGAAGCAGCAGTAGTGAGTTTCAAAGAGATTATGGTAACGATTAACGGGAAATGAGGTATTCTTATGAAGCAGCATGCGAAAGGACAAATACACGAACGGATAATCGCTATTCCAAATGCCTGGTATCCGGCATACATTGTTCAGGGAAGTAAGAAGAACTTGATGATAGATGCCGGTGTTAATCTGCTGGCTCCCCGTTATTTTGCAGCAATTAAAGAAATCTTCTGAGATGCGGGGCTTCTCAACTACCTCTTTTTAACCCATTCGCATTACGATCATATTGGTGCCGCTCACTATTTAAAGCATCAGATCCCCGGCCTAAAAATCGGTGCTCATGAGAGGGTTGCCGGTCTGCTTCATAAAGAGTCGGTCTTGGGAATGATGAACCAGCTAAGCGCAAATCATATTGATCTTTTGAAATACAATACTGCAGGTGAAGACTTGACACTGCATCAATTTGAAATCGACATCATTCTTAAACGGGGAGACGAATTCGATCTGGGCGGGTTGACCTGCCAAGTGTATGAGGTGCCGGGACATACCCGGGATTCGCTCGCTTTTTATATACCGGAAATCAAAGCATTGTTTCCAGGTGAAGCTGCCGGTGTGTTGCAGGGTGAAACAGGAAACGCGATGCAGGTTGAGTTTCTCTCTTCATATAATGACTACATCGATTCTTTGAAGTTTATGATTTCACTTCAGCCTGAAATAGTCTGTCTGGGCCACGGCTGTGTGCTGACTCATGAAGATGCATCTGGTTTTCTTGAGAGCGCGCTTGCCGAAACATTCCGGTACCGTAAGCTCATTGAAAACTATCTGGACGCTGCTGGCGGCAACATTGAAAGGGCAATCCAGGAAATGGCTCATTCTGAATACGACGTAAAGGGCAGCATATTGCAAGAAAGAGTCTCTTACCTGACAAACCTGAGCGCTCAGGTGAAGCACATAGCCGGGCTACGGGATAGTTAATAATTTTCTAAAACTTGCCTTTATTTACTGGACTTTAAAATCCGATTTCCTTTGCGTAGTCAAACTGGCGCTGCCAGGGAATGCCGGGATGGACCTTTTCAAATATTTCCGGTCCTGTTATCTTCAGTGATTCCGCATCCACTTCAGCAGGATGATAACCGCCAACAAAACCGTAATCAGGAGCGATTACGGGGTGCGTCCCCGCAAGGCAATCACATTCCACGGTGATATTAAGCAGGGCGTTGATGACGAGAGTCTTTCCCTGAATCTTTTTCCAGACGGCGGCCGCTGTCTCTACAAGCTTCTCCTGAAAGACAGTCATATCCGAATTCCAGAAAATCTGCAGCGCCATTTCCGGACACATGGCAATACACTGGGCGCAGCCGATACACTTTTTCAGATCATAGGCAGGATAATCGGGTTCAGAGATGCTGGCTACCTTTGTAGGACAGATATCGACGCAAATGCCGCAACGGGTACATTTTTTCTTAGTTAGAACTGGATGATAATCTGAATGCATGCGCTGTTTCTGCGCGCGGGACCCAAATCCCATGGAGATATTCTTTATTGCTCCGCCAAACAAAGAAACCATGTGTCCTTTGAAATGGGAAAAGATAACAAAACCTTTCGCCTTATCCAGGACAGATCCTATCTGAACTGTTTCAAAGTGCTTGTAGCCCGCGGGAATGGAAACAACATCACTTCCGTCCATGCCATCGGCGATAATAATCGGACATCCGAGAAAATCAGCCGTATAACCGTGATCGGCGGCGGTTTTCAGGGAATCAGATCCTGTTCGCCTTCCACCGGAATAGAGTACCGTGGTATCAAAAACAAAGGGCTTTGCCCCCTGTGCGGTAAGCCACCTGGCAATTTCTTTGGCATAGTCAGCAGGCAGATAGCTTGTGTTACCCCGCTCCCCCCAATGGAGCTTGATGCCGACGCTATCGCCCGAAGCAAACGGTGATTGGAATTTTTCCAAAAGTTTTTGCAGAGATCCAACATAAGGCTTTTTCTTCCCCGCCACAGTTTCCAATAAAAATTCAGTCATAATTAAACCTCGCTGTATAAGTCAATGATAGGTATTTTTTCTTCTCGTTACCTTTGGACAGCATCTCCATCAAGTCCGTTAAAACATATACACTATAAATCTTTTTTACTCGAATTGCACCAAAGAAAAATCAATCAATCCAGAAAGACACAGGCTACAATTTTCGAGCTTGCATAAGTATTTGATGGTAATAGTTATTAATGCATATAAGGAGTCCATTTTTCCTCAAGGTGAGGTTTGTTTTTAATTCTATACAAATAGAACAAATCAATGTATGAAATATAAACAGTTAAAGAATGGTGGCAGTTTTAAAAATATTTAGTTAAGGTTTTATTAAAGTGACAGGAGGATACTATGCTAAAAAGATTTAAGAAGATGATCCCGATACTTTTCACTGCTTTGTTGCTGGCATTTTTTTATGTGGTAACGGCATTTGCCTGGTCAGAACATCAGATGATACTTGATCCGATGTTCCAATCTCTGCCTGCAGTGGTAAAAGCAAAACCTGTAAAGGCCGAGACGCTAGGCAGCTTCCTTGCTGCCGAGGGCAAAAATCTGGAAAAAATCATGAGGACCGACGAGGAATGGAACAGAAAAAATCTTAAAAATTACCGGGCATTGCCCGATGCCCTTTTCTTTAAGGCATCCGCTGATCAGAAAGTGGCGATTAAGCGGTTCTGTGATGCAGCAAGAATAAGTGACCGCTACTACTATAACCTTTATATAAGAAAGATGCCGAAAACATCATCAGCCGGGTTGGCTATCGTCAAAGGTTCGGGGCTGACATACTTGAAAGATTTATCGGATATAGCCGATAAAACATATCTCAGTGTTCTTCCCGGGACATCTGTCAGCGTAGTGGATGTATTGGGTTCAGCTGCCGATGAACCGGATATGGGAATAGACATCGGTTTATTTGAAGACAATGAGACCGCGCAAGGCAAGAAACTCAGTTTTGGCAAACAGCCATTCGGCAATCCCAAACTTGAATATAGCAGTCAGGCACCTTTTCACATGGGTTTTTA
>JBAXON010000256.1:0-4534 GCA_037133255.1 Deltaproteobacteria bacterium | reverse complement strand
TTGGTTCCTGCCAACTACTCTAACATATTTTGTCCAACTTAGGGGGTGCAGTCCATATTTCAAAATACACATGGTTTCTTATGTTCTTGCCGGCATTGCCAATATTACTTGAAACAGATTATCTAGTAAGTCTTTGGTTGGGTGACGTGCCCCCTTATACTGTAATTTTTTGCCAATTAATAGTTATATCCACACTAATTAGTGGCCTGGGTAATGGCCTTGGGGCGGTAGTTCAGGCAACTGGGAAAATTAAATATTTTCAAATAATTCTAAGCACAACATCTTTGCTTAGCTTACCTATTGCTTACGTATTATTTAATATTGGATTTCCACCATATTCAATTATAATAGTTATTATTACAACAACAGCAATTAATGTAGTTGTTTGGCAAATCTTATTAAAAATAATTATTGATTTTAATGTGCGTTCTTTTCTTAAAATATCATATTTAAAAGCGTTTAATATAGCAATTCTGACAGCACCACTTTTTTTTATCCATGATCTTTTCCCAGCAGGTTTGGCGCGATTTTTTCTTTTTACGTTTTTTTCGGTTTGCTGGCTTTTATTGTCTATCTATTTTGCAGGTTTAGAAAAAAGAGAAAAGGAAATGTTGAATCAAATTGTAAAATCAATTATTAAAAAAGTAATAAATACTAATTCGCTAAGGGGATAAAGATGATACCAATCATTAAACCATTTATACCACCTAAGGATATACTCATGCCCAGACTGGAGCAAATTCTTTATAGCGGCTACATAGCCGAGGGTGACGCCGTAACGGTGTTTGAACATAAAATCTCAGAGCTCATTGGAAATCCTTATTGCCTCACTGTTAATTCGGGAACCGCAGCACTGCACATAGCATTAACGCTTATAGGCGTTGGTAAGGGTGATGAAGTAATTAGCACTGCACTTACTGCTGAACCAACCAATACAACAATTGCATTGACTGGTGCAAAAGTAGTCTTTGCCGATGTCGATTTAGAAACCGGTCTAATTTCACCTGTCTCAATTCAGGCATGTATTACCGATAAAACCAAAGCAATAATGGTAGTACACTATGCCGGTATGGTTTGTGATATGAATAGAATCAATGCCATTTCTGCGAAGTATGGAATCCCGGTTATTGAAGATGCGGCGCATGCATTTATGAGCAAATTCCAAGGCCGCTATATTGGCAACAATTCACCGTACACCTGTTTTTCCTTTCAAGCCATAAAGCACATTACTACTGTTGACGGCGGAGTGTTGTGTTTAAAAAATGAAGACCAGTATCTGAGGTCTAAAAAACTACGATGGTTTGGACTTGATAAAAAAGTCCCCCGATTACAAAGTAACATTACAGAAGCCGGTTTCAAATACCACATGAATAATGTGAATGCAACTATCGGATTGGTGCAGCTTGAGCATATGGAAGAAAACGTGTTGAAGTACATTGAAAATGGGAAATACTTTGACGACCAACTAAAAAACGTTCAGGGTGTGACACTAATACCATACTACACAGATACGGAACCCAGCTATTGGCTTTATACAATCAAAGTTGAAAGAAGGGATGATTTTATTAAAATGATGGCAGACAATGGTGTATCGGCTTCACCACTGCATTTACGTAACGACAGACACAGTGTGTTTAATGCACCTGCAGGAACAACACCTAACCTGGATATTTTTTATGAGTCTTTTATTCATATACCCTGTGGATGGTGGCTTACAGAAGATGATAAGATTAAAATTGTTCAATTAATTAAAGATGGATGGTAAATCTATTATACCCCTTTATAAACCCTACATGCCAGATGTACCACTTGTAAATGAAATATTGCATAGTGGTCAGTTAGCTTATGGCAAATACGGAAAGGAGTTTGAAAAAATACTTGGCGATTTTTTGGGCAACCCCTATGTAATTGTAACGAATACGTTCAATATGTCTATTTTGGTGGCATTGACAACCATTGATGTAAAAGCTGGTGATACGGTTATTGTTTCACCCATGGCATGTCTGGCATCTACACAGCCATTGCTTACCATGGGGATTAAAGTGCAATGGGCAGACGTTGATCCTAAAACCGGCACATTATGTCCAGATAGTGTAAGAGCTTTAATGAAGGTTGGGCCTAAAGCCATCATCCATAACCATTTTTGTGGCTATGTGGGACATGTGGATGAAATAAACGATATAGGGAGAGAATTTGGTGTAACTGTTATTGATGATTGCATTGAAGCTTTTGGAAGCGAGTACAAAGGCCATCGAATGGGCCATGTTGGAACAGATATTACCATCTTTTCTTTTAACCCGGTAAGGATACCCAATACCATTGACGGCGGTGCAGTTGTTTTTAAAGATGAAAATCTTTACAAAAAAAGCCTCTTGGTTAGGGATGCGGGAATTGATCGTACCCGTTTCAGAGATGAGTTAGGGGAGATAAATCCAGATTGTGACATTGAATTGATTGGCCATAGTGCTACAATGGGAGAAGTAAGCTCTTACATTGGCATTCAACAAATGAAGAAAGTAGAATGGATTTTAGCTGTGCAGCGAAAAAATGCTTTAAGTTGGGATGAGAAACTTTTAAATAACGCTGAAATCATTTCGATAAAAAACCAATGTAGTTATCCAAATTATTGGGTCTATGGCACTTTGGCAAAAAACAAGAAAGCGTCAATTATCAAATTCAGGGAATTAGGTTATTACGCCTCTGGTGTTCATATAAACAATAATATTTATAGTGTTTTTGGCGCGAGTAATCCTTTGTCGGGTGTGTCTGGTTTTTACGATCGTTTTGTTGCCCTACCGTGTGGCTGGTGGAATAATAAATTTGATTTATAACGTGAGTAATACTATGAAAAAAATTGGAATACTCGGAAGCAGAGAACTGGCATGCAAAATAACAGAGTGGCTAATTAATCAAAACAAGGTTGAAATAGTCGGTATTGTTGCACCACCTTTTAAAGGTTGGTGGAATGACAATATGGAGGAGACAGCAAAAGCTAATGGAATTGATGTATTTGAAACAATAGATGATTTAATATCGACACAGCCTGAAATAATATTTTCTATTAATTATTGGAAAATAATTGATGAAGAGCATATTAAAGCAGTCAAGGGTGGTATAATTAATATTCATCATTCCTATTTACTAAAGTATAGAGGTAGGTACTCAACGAGTTGGGCAATAATTAATGCAAGGCAATTGAATTGTTGGATACATGGTACAACACTGCACTACATAACAAAAGAACTAGACAATGGACCTATATTAGCAAGCTATCAATGTTCAATTGAGGAAGACGATACTGCTGAAACATTGTTTGCCAAAGTAGAAGAACTGGCATTCACAATGTTTAAAGAAAATGTTTTTAAGATATTGAATAACGAAACAATCTCTTTTTTAGAACCAGATAGTAGTTGTTTTTATTACGACAAAGATTCTAATAAGAACCTCGAAATCAAATATGGCACCCCCCTTGAAGAAATATACGATTTTGTAAGAGCTTGGTCATTTAAAGATCGTCCGAAGCCATATTTCAAATTAACAGATAAAAAAATATTTTTGACTGTATAAGCAAATATTTTAGCTATAATTATTTAAAATATATTTTTAATTGGTATGCAATTAAAAATATCTGTAATCGTCCCAATTTAAAATTCAGAAGACTATTTAGGAAAATGCCTTGATAGCATTGTAAATCAAACCTATTCAAATTTAGAGATTATTCTAATTAACGATGGCTCTACCGATGCCTCGCTAAAATAATTGATGAATATGCCTCAAGGGATAACAGGATTGTTGCAATTCAGAAGGAGATTGGTTGAATTCGAAAAAAACCAAATTACATATTTTGAAGCCAATACTATCAATATTAATCGCTACCAAAAATCGTGTTCCTTATTGTATAAATGCAATTGAAACAATCCTCAAATTTGAAGATTTGGATTTTGAATTAATAGTTCAAGACAATACTGACACACTTGAACTTTTTGAATACGTACAAAATAAAATATCAGATAAGAGGTTTAAATATAATTATACACCGCCACCATTTTCTTCAATAGATAATTTTAATGCTGTTATTGCGATGGCTTCAGGCGAATATTTGTGCCTGATTGGAGATGATGATGGAATTAATCCTGAAATTTTTAAATTAACAAGGTGGACAAGTCAAAACAACATTGATGCTATCGTGCCCGGATTAAACGCAATTTATTGGTGGCCAACGGCATGTGAAGCAATAGAAAGATTAAGAACCACAAATGGTCTAATTGAAATATCTAGTATTTCAGGATCAATTAAAGAGGTAAATACATCAAAAGAAATAATTAAATTGATGAAAAACGGTGGCAATTATTTGGAATTGAATATGCCAAAGCTTTATCATGGAATTGTAAAAAAAGAATTTATGGATAAGATCAAAGAGCATACCGGACATTATGTTGGCGGTTTATCTCCGGATATTTATACAGCAGTAGCATTAACATCTTTTATAAAAAAAATTATAGCTTTGTAACATTCTGAGCCATATCACCCTTCG
>JBAXON010000255.1:0-4539 GCA_037133255.1 Deltaproteobacteria bacterium | reverse complement strand
TGCAAAGAGTGAAGCCTTTTCTACAATTATCTGCGGTTTCCATCCTCTTAACAGTCCGGCGCATAGCATGGCTGAATATCCGTCACCCGCCCCCACCGTATCTTTTATGGTTATGCCGGACTCCGGTCCGGCATAACAACGCCCGGCATCCCGACTGTATAAATAGCTTCCGCCTGAGCCGCAGGTAAGCGAAACCATATTGATGGCATAGCTATCCATGATTTGCCTGATGCGATTATCCGCGGATCCCTTAAGTGAGCACATGTCGCTGATCTCCTTTAGCTCACCTTCATTGAGTTTGAAAATATCGCATTTTCTCAGGCTTTCGATAATTATCGTCTGGCTGTAGCAGCCTTTGCGAATATTGACATCATACATGAGCAGCGACCCGCTTTTCCGTTTGGCCAGAGCATTATGGACTGTGGCGAAACCTCGCGGAGTCCGCTGCATCAAAGACCCGAAATAAATGAGATCGCTTTCTTCCACTGTTTTCACTATCGCATCGGTCAACTCCAGGCTGTCGTAAGCGGCATCCGGAAGAATCGAGTAATCTGCGTTTCCTGCGTTGCCGAGGGATATCAGGACATTGCCAGTCGCATTGACCTTATCCTTCTGGACAAGGGAGTCATCAATTACTTTGTCAGACATGTAGTCGAGAATGGCGCGTCCATCGTCATCTTCACCTACCCGGCTCCAGAAACGCGCGTCAAAGCCCAGTTTACAAAGGTGGAAGGCAAAATTGAAAGGTGCTCCGCCTATCCTGCGATAATTAGGGAACGTGTCGAAAAGAACTTCACCAATAGCCAGTATCATTAATTGATCACATCCGTAGATGAATTTCATCTAATTAGTTTAATTTCAACTCAGTTGGTTCCTAGATGGTAACATTATGGCGTTTGAGGAGTTCGGCAAAGCCAGGCTCGCTTTGCACCAGTATTTTATAAGAGCTTGCTTTCATTGGAAGTGAGTATAGGGAAGGCACTCTTGTATGTCAAGGAAATGTTGCCACAGGAAATGTTGCCACAAAATGTGTGCTATCGAGGCTTGTCGTCATGCGTGAATTGTGTTTATAACTGATTGCAGTCCTGTATGTTCGTCGATGGCGTCAATCTGTTGCTAGTAGGAAGCTGTCTATACGACAAGGGTTTTTTAATTTCAAAAATTGTGCCAGTAAAAAAGTATATTAAACTAAATGACGTTATAATCTTTATCCGGACATGTCAGGTTTGTGCTTGAATGTGGGAATAATATTTGGTAGAATTAAGGCAAATACAATCAAAAGTAAAAGGTGTTTCATTAATAATTTTTTACTTAACATTTAAAAAGAAGGGGGACGGGGATGATGAAAATGTATCCAAAATTAGTATCTTTGTTGGCAGGTATTTTTATATGGGGTATTGCTGCTTCCTGCGGCGCTGCGGCTTATTATAACACTATCGAACAATCAGCCGGTCTTTCCGAGCAAATTAAATCCGCAGCGGAATTTAAAGTAAGAACGTTGGATTTCAGCGCTATTAACCCGAAAGATCTAGGTTACAATACCGTGGATGAATGGAAGGTCGACAGTAAGGATGTTCCCAAAGCATTTGCCGATTCATTTCCGATACTACTGAAAGAGGCGGGCGTGGAGAGCAAAAAGGTAATTTCGATTAAGCCTGATGAATCTGTCAGTAAAGGAATTGCAGTTGATGTGGCTGTTAAAAAAATTCTTGTCAAATGGAATTATTTCAGCGGCCAGCCTGATGAATATGTGTGCAATGTAAGCTTTACCGATGCCGCCAGCGGACAGAAGCTGTTTACAGCGATTATCAATGTCAACAGCAGGGCCGGTAATCCTTACGCACAAGCATGGGGAATGGGTTTCAGTGGCCGCATCCAAACAGCCGCTTACAATATCGCCTGGGTTCTGACTAAAATAATGATACAGGGTAAAATTGACCCTGTCGATTATTAGTTCATTCTTTTCTTCGGTCTTTTTTGGGCTCTGAACCAGTACGTGTTTCAATTACTTTTTTCATGGTATTAAGCATCAAGCCCTATTGAATTTTATATTCATCCAACCTGTTGCAACCATTGTTGTCAAATTAGAGATGGTTCCCAAAAGGCGGCGCTGTTCCGGAAAAAGCTCTTTGGAATTATATAAGATTCCAAGCACACCAATGATCTCCTCCAGTGATTTCATAGGAATAAAATAGAAGCGCGCATCGAAATTAGTGTATGTACCCGCACCAGATACCTCGCCATTGTTAAATGTCCAAGTAGCAGAATCATTCTCCTGTTTAGTAAGTTCAAGGTCAACACTTGTTTTTGCCCAAACCTTAAGGCTATCATCTTCTTCGCGGAAAAAGATGATAGCCGGTACATCCAAAATCGTCTTTGTATATTTTAAAGCAAGTTGACCCAATTGACTGAATACCATTATTCGCAGAGACTCTGTATGATTTTGGTTGGAAATAGGGGTAAGCAAAAGAAAATCTCTGCTCATATCTTCGATGAGTGAAACTCGATCCAATCTGTCTTTCAGAAATGTATTCTGATGACGAACAAGGTTAATGAGATAAGTAATAAGAGTGGCAACAGTAAAATAGACAGTGACGTTATAGATATCTTGAGGGTTGGAAATATGAAGTGAATAATATGGCTCGACGAAGCAAAAATCAAATATAAGGAAACCGGCGACAAAAGACAATACTGAAGCCCATGTTCCAAAAAAGATTGCACCTGCAATCGCGGGAACAAGGAAAACAAATACCAAAGAAGACGGCTGAATGAAATGTTCTAAAAAGATATTGAGAACTGTAGTAAAAATCAACATCGCTAGAATTATCAGGAATTGCCTTAGTTTCACCATTTTTTCATTGTGCATGTCCTTCCTCCTATCGAAAAACTGTTCTGACCGTTACTTTTATCTATTTTTTACATGACAAAGTTACATGATAATTATAACATATGTTAAGTTAGAGTTCAGCTTTTTTTTAAAATCGCCATTTATCTGAATCGCCGTCTGTAAATCAAGTGTCTGCATTTTTCGGGGTACCGACCAATTTTGCATTCCATCACTCGCTACCCGGTGGCACGCACCATTAATTACAAAACTTTCACACCCAGTAAGATTTGTCCTTGATTAAACTGACTGCAATTGTTATAAATTTCCCAAAGGAGTCATTTTTCACGGAGGATTAATCATGAGAATTGGAGTTTTAACTGGAGGCGGAGATGTTCCGGGGCTGAATCCTTGTATCAAAGCAATTGTCAGCAGCGCAATAGATGAGGGGATGGAAATACTGGGAATCCGTCGTGGATGGGCGGGGCTTCTTGAATACAATCCTGACGATCCGGCAAGTTTCGATCACTGTTTTCTAAAGCTCGATAAACAAAACACGCGAACTATTGATCGTACCGGCGGCACTTTTCTGCATACAAGCAGGATTACTCCCAGCAAGGTTCGTCTTCAAGACATGAGCGATTACTTACGTGGACAAGTTGTAACCGGAGCACCGACACCGGACACTATTTTTGATTTAACAGAACGGATATTAAAAAATATTTCCAGACTTGGCCTTGACAACATCATCGCCATTGGCGGTGACGGAACTCTATCCTATACTGAACGCATGAATAAGGAAGGTGTGCCGATTATCGCCATCCCTAAAACGATGGATAATGATGTCTTTGGAACGGATTACTGCATTGGCTTTTCTACCGCTGTAACGCGCAGCGTGGAGTTTATTCACCAGCTGCGCACATCGGCAGGCTCTCATGAACGCATCGGTATCATTGAACTCTTCGGCCGCAACTGCGGCGAAGTCACCCTTCTTGCCTCTTACCTCTCCGGCGTAGATCGCGCGATCATCAGTGAAGTCCCCTTTGATCCGGAAAAACTGGCTCATCTCATATTAAAGGATAAGAAATCCAATCCCAGCAACTACGCCATGATTGCCATAAGCGAGGGTGCCAAGATGACCGGAGGAAAAATAGTCGATTACGGCCAGGCCGATGCCTACGGCAACCGGAAACTGGGCGGCATCGGGCTGATGACCAGCGAAGCGGTGGAAAAAATCACCGGCCAGGATTGCTTCTGCCAGCAAATATCTTATCTGATGCGCTCGGGTGTCCCGGATAGCCTGGATTTAATGGTCGCGGTGAACTTTGCCAACATCGCCGTTAAGTTAATAGCCAGAGCTGAGAAGGTGGACAATCGCATGGTCGCCCTGCGGGATGGTAATTATACCAGCGTTCCCGTCAGTGAAATTTACCGGGGAATCAAACGAGTGGATGTGGACGAACTCTACAATATCGAACAATACCGTCCCAAAGTGCGCCACGTAGAAGGAAAACCGATGTTTCTGTATTAAGGTTTATTGTGAAACTCCAATTCCGACAGCGTAGCGGAATTGGTAAGTTAATGAGACTCAAGCTTCAGAAACAAAGTGCAATGAAGATTGCAAGTCGAATTATCCCGCGCAGCGGAGGGTATAATACCCAGCAGCTTGCTGCGGAATCTGCTTCCAAAGCTTGCTTTTGGGTTTCATACCCGTG
>JBAXON010000254.1:0-4555 GCA_037133255.1 Deltaproteobacteria bacterium | reverse complement strand
TCATCGTACTTTTTTAATCCACCCCTTCGGTAACATTTTATTTGACGCAATTCGTGTAATTAATTATTGTTGCAATCTGTAAAATATTTTGCTAGTTTTGCTGACAATTTTAACGAGGTTTTAAATTTGATTCCCATGGTATTTTGCTAGGGGAACATCCAAAGGAGGAAATTATGAAATCACGGTTAATGTCTCTCGCGGTAGTTGCCGGTATATTGCTTCTTTTTACCGGGTCAGGTTTTTGTCAGGATAAAGTAAGCATGTCCGAATGGGTGGAAAAAGTTGGTCAGGGTTCTGTGAACTGGTCGCAAGGTTACATTGAGGCAGTAGGCATAGGCGCTGTCCCTGATAAGTCCATCGGCAAGTCTAATGCCCGTCCTATGGCTCTGCGCGCGGCTAAAGTAGATGCTTTGCGTAATTTGCTGGAAATCACCAAAGGTGTACAAGTTGATTCGGCAACTTCAGTTAAAGATTTTATGGTGGAAAGCGATATTATTAATACTAAAGTGGAAGGTCTGGTAAAAGGCGCACAGGTAGTCAAAACGGAATACATGTCTGATGGCACAGCAGAAGTAACATTAAGAATGTCCCTTTATGGTGGTGTTTTAGCCCAGACAATTCTGCCGTTGGCCATTGCCAAGCCGCCAGCTCCGCCTGAACCGGCACCTGCTCCGGCAGCACCAGCACCGGCGGCACCTGCTCCGATTGTAGCAGCACCTGCACCTCCGGCTGCCTCTGTCTACACAGGAATGGTTGTTGATGCCCGTGGAATTCAGGCGCGTCCGGCAATGTCACCTCGTGTTTTTGATGAGGACGGCAAGGAAGTTTATGGATCAGCCAATGTTGATCGTGAATACGCTGTACAGCAGGGCATGAGCGGTTATGCACGTGATCTTAACGCAGCGCAGAGCAATCAGCGCGTAACAGCCAATCCTGTAACGGTTAAAGCGCTGAGATCAAGTGGCGCCGGTAGATCCGATCTGATCATCAGCAACGCGGATGCGCTGCAAATCAGATCTGCAGCCGAGAATATGACTTTTATGAAAAAGTGCCGCGTAATGGTTGTTTTGGATTAGATTTGTACCAAAAAGAATGATAAAGAGTAGCCGCAGTCACGCAAATCTTGAGTGGCTGCGGCTTTTTTAATGAGACCCAAACTTCAGAAACACAGTGTACTGAAGTTTGTAGGTCGAATTATCCCCGCAGCGCAGGGGGGTAATGAGACTCCAATGTGACAAGCGAAGTAACCTGAAGGTCATCTTCGACGCAGTCAGATTGGTAAGTCGAATTAATGAAACTCAAATATTACAAACGTAGTGCAGGAATATTTGTGAGTTGAATTATCCCGCCGCAGGCGGAGGGCATCGCAGATGCCCGTGGTATCCCCGAAGCGAAGCGTAAGGGATTAATGACACCTTTTTCAGAAGCCATTAAAATTCCCCTTTATTCCCCTTTGCTAAGGGAGACAAAAAAAGGAAACAGTTCATTGTCTAAACGAATCGTTGTTTTATCTGAAGAAATTGCCAACAAGATTGCCGCGGGTGAAGTGGTGGAGCGGCCGGCATCTATCGTTAAGGAACTTACGGAGAATTCCATTGATGCCGGGGCGACCGATATTAGTGTGGAATTGGAAAAAGGCGGTTGCGAGTCGATCAAGATAATTGATAATGGCGAAGGAATAGACAGGGAAGATGTCGCCCTGGTTTTCCAAAGACATGCCACCAGTAAAATTCATAAATTTGAAGATATATATCAAGTAGCCTCTTTTGGTTTCCGTGGCGAGGCGATGCCCAGTATAGCATCGATTGCGAGAGTGGAGTTATTGACACGGCGCAAAGAAGATTTAGCCGGGACAAAAGCCATTTTGCAGGCAGGGTTAATTTCAGAAATTGCGCCCGCAGGATGCCCTGTCGGCACGCAAATACAGATTACAGAAATATTTGCCAACGTCCCGGCGCGCCGGAAATTCTTAAAAACGGAAACAACGGAACAAGGTTTATGTCTGGATGCAATCACACGTCTGGCTCTTGCTCATCCGGAGATTCGCTTTAACGTCAATGTTAATGGACGTGAGGCATTTACCGCGCCCCAGGCCAAAGATGTCTCCGAGCGCATTGCCATGGTCATGGGTGAAGATTTTTCCAATCATCGAGTTTCAATAAACGCGCAGCAAGAAAATGTAAGTTTGACGGGATTCATCTCTCGTCCGGAATTCACCAAATCAAATTCCAAAAGCATCTATTTGTTTGTCAATAAACGCTTTGTGCGCGATAATAGTGTGACTCACGCTGTACTTTCGGCATATCGGCAGATTATTGAGGCCAGACGGTATCCTGCCGCCGTGCTGTTTCTTGATCTGCCGGGTGAGGATGTTGATGTTAATGTTCACCCGGCAAAAATGGAGGTGCGCTTTAAAGATGCGCGCGGCATTTATAATTTAGTATCCAAAACAATTGCTCAAAATCTAACAGGTGCGGAAAATGCCGGGAATAATTTTGTTTATCGCTTAACGCCGCGGGAAAAGATAACAAAGTCATCGGGATTCTGGCGTCCGAAAGAATCATTACCTGCCCAGTCCGAAGGTTTATTCTCCCGGCAAAACTTGCAGCGGGCAATTAGTGATAATTTGCTGACGCGGTCATTAGCTCAAAACGCGCCGAGTGTGGCAAGTGATACCGGCCCGTCAGAAAAAAAGATAACATTTACCAACTCTCGCTACCTCGGTCAATTTGCCGATACCTATCTTGTCTTTGCCGGCGAAAATGGGCTGATGCTGATTGATCAGCATGCCGCGCATGAGCGGATAATATTAGAGAGATTGAAAAAAACCGCAACTCAAAAAATTATCAGTCAGCCCTTGCTCATGCCGGAAGTCGTCAGCTTAAGTCCCGGACAAATTGCGCTATTTGCGGACTACATTGATTTCCTGCAGGAAATTGGTTTAGATGTGGAAATCTTCGGGCGCGACGCGATAGTCGTCAAAGCATTTCCGGCGATCTTGCCGCAAATTCAGACGCATGAATTGATTTCTGACATTGCCGATCAATTAGGTGAACAAGCTCAATCGCCTTCATTGCAGGAAAAGAAAGAAAAGATATTTGCCGCGCTTGCTTGCCGGGCGGCAATCAAAGCCAACCATGTTCTTTCCGGCGAAGAAGTTACGGCTCTTTGCCGTGATCTGGAGGAAACCCCCTTTAATCTTACCTGTCCGCATGGCCGCCCGATCAGTATCAGTTTTCCACTTAGCGAAATCGAAAGACTTTTTAAGAGGAAGTAGGGCATGGGGAAATTGCCTCTGGTGATAATTTGTTCGCCGACGGCGACAGGGAAAACCGAATTGGCCATAAAGCTGGCAAGTGTTTTTGGCGGTGAAATTATCAGTGCTGATTCTCTCCAAGTGTACCGCTATCTGGATATCGGTACGGCAAAACCATCAATAGATCAAAGAAAAAAAACCAGACATCATCTGATAGATGTTGTGAATCCCGATGAAGAATTCAACGCTGCCATTTATACGGGGCAAGCTCGCATTGTCATTGATGATTTATTTCATCAGGGGAAGCCTGTTTTTGTTGTCGGGGGAACAGGACTTTACATTCGAGCGCTGCTTCGAGGAATAATTGATACGCCCGCGGTTGACGATAAAATTAGAAATCATTACCGCGGGCTTCGCGATCTTCATGGCAAAGAATATCTTTTTAAATTGTTGCAGCAAAGGGACGCGCAGGCTGCACTAAGGATAAAGCCTAACGATTCCATCCGCGTAATTCGGGCGCTCGAGGTTTTAGAGCAAAGCGGCGAGTCAATTATTGAAATGCAAAAGAGACACTCTTTTGCTGATTGTCCTTATGTCACATACAAAATAGGCCTTCAATTTGATCGCAAGGAATTGAAAAACAGAATTGCTGTGCGAACAGAAAAGATGGTTGAAGCGGGACTTTTGGACGAGGTTAAAAGTATTTTGGAGCGGGGATACAGCGAAAAGCTAAAACCACTACAATCACTAGGCTATAAGGAAGTGATTGAATTTTTGAATGGCAAGTATGGTTGGGAGAACGCCCTGGATTTAATTGCCCGGAATACCTGGCATTATGCCAAGCGGCAAATGACCTGGTTTGCTGCCGATAAAGAAATAAATTGGCATAATCCCGATAACTTAGATGATATTAAAATCAATGTCGAAACATTCTGGAAGGAAAATATACGATAGTGGGGAGTTGCAATATTGCTTGACTTCGGCCGTCTATAAAGATAATTATACACTCATTTTAAAGAAGAAATGCACCAAACCGGTCATTTATTTTAACAGTCAGAACTAACGAAAGGAGAATTATATGTTGTTTCAAACCAGGATGGGAAAGATATTTACTATCTTCGTGTTTTTTGCCGCAGCAATGATTTCTTCGCCTATCCCAACAACTTCAACTACTATGTGAATTATTACAAGAATACCTTTCAGCATGGGGGGATGTCAATGGAGGAGATATTGATTCCGTTTGTGACGCTCAAGCCAAAATAACGGGCGGACAAGCGGACAAGCGGACAAGCGGACAAG
>JBAXON010000253.1:0-4556 GCA_037133255.1 Deltaproteobacteria bacterium | reverse complement strand
GGCAACAGGTACTGAAGGCAGGCATCTGCTAAATATAAACAACGTAATTGAGCCTCTCTGTATTGAGGCAGCACTTCAGCATCTACAACATGAGATTAACGCGATAGTTTCACTAGGCGGAGAAGATCTGGTAGTCTACACCATCGATAAAAACAACAGGATAATTACAAGCTTTTCCGGCAACAAATGCGCCTCCGGTACCGGCGAATTTTTCAAACAACAACTTGGCCGGATGAATATGCAACTTAATGATATCAATACTATCCAGGAACAAAGCTGCGTGTTTAAGCTGTCTTCACGCTGTTCAGTGTTCATGAAAAGTGATTGCACCCATCGCCTGAATAAAGGCGAAGCTAAAAAAGGAGATATCGTCCTGTCACTTAGCGATGTGATGGCAACCAAGGTTATTGATTTTCTCAAAAGGGCAAGAATTATCAAAGGGAAAGTTCTGCTAACCGGAGGTGTTACCCAAAATCAGTACATCATCAGCTATATTCGGGAACGAATGCCGGAGATTGAATTTATCGTCCCGCCTCAGGCTCCATATTTTGAGGCCTACGGAGCAGCTCTTTTAGCCAAAGACTCAGGCAGTATTTTGCCTACGCTTAATAATCTTTTTAAGCACAGCCGGATTCAATTTAAAAGATTTGCCGACTTGAAAACGGCAGAAGGCAGAGTAACCTATCTGCCATCCAAAAAGGCCAAATTAGTCGCGGGAAAGGAATACGTCCTTGGTGTTGATGGTGGCTCAACCACTACTAAAGCTTGCTTAATTGACATAGAGACAGATGAAATCACCGCGTCTTTTTATGGACGCACACATGGTGATCCTGTTATCGCTCTCAAAAATTGTCTGATCGAAATAAAAAAACAAATAAAAGAAGATATCGGAGACGGCAAAATAAGCATTACGCTTGCTTCCACAACCGGATCATCGCGGGAGATTCTCGGTGTATTTCTGGAAACTCCGGCAGTCTATAATGAGATCATCGCTCACGCCGTTGGCACCACTTTTTATAAGTCAGATATCGACACCATTTTCGAAATCGGCGGACAGGATGCGAAATATGTTCTGCTGAAAAATAAAGTCCCGATTGACTATGCCATGAATGAGGCCTGCTCTGCCGGAACCGGATCGTTCTTGGAAGAATCAGCGCAGGGCGACTTGAACATCGCTAATGCCTGGGAAATAGGTGATATTGCTCTTAAGGCCAAAGAACCACTGAAATTCGGCGAACATTGTTCCGCGTTTATCAACTCGGATATCCGTAATGCCATCCAGCAGGGAGCATCCGTTGAAGACATAACGGCAGGAATTATAACTTCTATCGTCTCTAATTATTTAAATCGAGTTGTCGGTAACAGAACCATCGGCAGCAATATTGTGTTGCAGGGCGGAGTAGCTAAAAACAAGGCAGTACCGCTGGCTTTTGCCATGTTGCTGGGTAAGGACATTCTCGTCCCGCCTGACCCCGAACTCATGGGCTGTTTCGGCGTCGGAATCCTGGCCAAGCAAAAACTTCAAGAAGGTTTCTTGACCAAAACCACCTATGATATTGAAAAGATTCTCGCGACTGAAATTATCCACGAAAAAGAATTCCAATGCAAGGCATGCGATAATTTCTGTTCCATCCGCATCCTCAATGTAAACAACAACAAATATATGTTTGGCGGCAGGTGTAATAAATATGCCAATATAAGAAAGAAAAAGACATTTGATGAAACTGAAGTATATGATTATATCGAACAGCGCAACGATCTGCTGTTTAAGGAATGCGCGCCCGATGCCGCCACGCTCGAAAAGAAGAAAGATTTTGTTGTTGGTATCCCCCGCTGTTTTTCCATTTATACCCTTTGGCCACTGTACTCCTGGTTTTTTCATGAACTGGGTGTAGAGACAATTGTTTCAAAGAACATATCGGCAGAAGGCACAGCAAGGGTTGAAAGCAGCTATTGCTATCCGGCGGAAATTGCCCATGGAGCTGTGCAGGATATATTTGACCGCAATCTGGATTACATCTTTCTGCCTCACTTTAAAGACATGGAAAGTTATGAAAAAGACACACCGGCTAACTTTTGTCCTATCACCCAAGCCCTACCATACTATATCAAGAAAGCTTTCCCGGAAATTCCGGATGAGAAATATTTATCACCTGTAGTCAGTTTTATGTATGGTCTGGAGAAAGCATCTGAATCATTTATTGATGTGGCCTTAAAGCTCGGATTTCCCGAAAGCGAATCAAAAAAGGCTTTCACTATTGCCTACAATAAACAAATGGAATATTTTGCCAAGGCACGCGAGCTCGGCAAAACGGCGCTGGCCGAAGCACGAAAAGCAAAAAGGCCGGTCATTGCTCTTTTGGGCAGGCCTTATAACGCTTTCACGGCTGATGCCAACATGGGCATTCCGCGAAAATATACAAGTCGCGGCTACTGCATCATTCCCTATGATATTCTTCCTTTTGATGATGAACCGATTTATCCTAATATGTACTGGTATTACGGTCAGCAAGACATGAAAACCGGCGTACTTCTGAAAAACGAAGATAATATCTACGTTACTTTCATTTCCAATTTCTCCTGCGCACCAGATTCTTTTCTGCTGCACTATCTAAAATGGATCATGGGCACCAAACCATTTTTGATTTTAGAGCTGGATTCTCATACAGCCGATGCCGGAGTAGATACACGTATTGAGGCATTTCTGGACATTATCGAAGGATACCGGTCTAAATTTACCGAAATCCGCGATGCCAGATATGACAATGGTTTGAGATTCATTAATAATCCCGGTGAGGACATTCATATTAAAAATGTTCTGACCAATGAAAATATTCCCATCAAAAACAATCCGCGCGTAAAGCTGCTCCTTGCCAATATGGGCAGGCTCTCGGTGGAACTTCTCGGCGCGACAATCCGGGGAATGGGCATCAATGCTGAAGCGATGCCCGTACCTGATATACATACACTGCAGCTGGCACGCAATCATGCCTCCGGTAAGGAATGTTTGCCTTCGCATCTTGTTTTGGGCAGTGCGCTTAAATATTTAGCCTCGGAAAAATATCGTAAAGATGAGACATATCTTATATTGGTTCCCACAACAACCGGGCCATGCCGCACCGGTCAATACTTTGTTTTTTACGAAAATCTTTTCAAGGATCTGCGACTGGAAAATGTTGTCGTTTTTACTTTGGATTCTGATAACTCCTATAACGAACTGGGTACGGAGTTTTCTAAATACGCGTGGTGGGCGGTTATCATCAGCGATTATCTGAAAGACATAGAAACATCTTTGAGAACATGTGCTAACGATCCTGTGCAGGCGATGGCAACGTATGATGAGCTCTGGCATAAAATGATCGGTGTTGCCGAACAGAATATCACTCAAGTTCTTCCCGTCCTGAAAAATATTTCTAAAGATATTTGCAGGATTCCCCTGAAGAAAAATATGAAGGATTGCCCGAGAGTGCTCATTGTCGGCGAAATATATGTGCGCCGTGATGATTTTTCCGTTGATGAATTGATTCAACACTTCAGCAAACGCGGGATTATCGCCAAGGTATCGAGTGTTGCTGAATGGCTCTACTACTGCGACTTTGTCCGGCATTATGAAATCAAAAAAAGACTAAGTCTGCTGCCCTGGTATCGGCGTTTTGTTTCCAAAGATTTTAAGGATTTGATCAGCTGGAATATCGAACATGCTTACAAGCACAATGTGGATAAAAATGTCCGCGGAAGCCTGGCTTCAACCGGTTTGGTTCCGGACGCTCCTCATAACATGAAGGAGATTATGGGGAATACCGAAAAGCATTTTGTCAGCCACGAACTATACTCGGAAATAAGCGTATCCGTTGGTTCTGCAGCCACGGCAATGATGGACGGATATTCCGGCATAGTCAACATTTCGCCTTTTGCCTGCCTTATCGGGCGTGTAATTGAAGGGATGCTTACTCCATGGGCAAGGGAAAGAAAATATCCGACAATATCAATTGAAATCGACGGCAACCTTTTGCCGCCGAATGTTCTGAGCAAACTGGAAATATTCATGCTTAATGTAATGAGATTTAAAGGCCATGCTGACATTAATTCCATTGTAGAGCACGAAGGCATTAAGCCCGTGGCCATTGATAGAAAAATAATTAGATAACCTCCCTTGCCCTATTCACTAAGGAATGCAGTTATGAAGAAATGCAACATTAAAAACATAATAAGAAACATAACACTCGGACTGGGTGCACTGGTCTTAATAAGTTGCAGTGGTTACAGCACAATAATCAAGATGCAAGAAGTGAATGAGGTACCGATTGGTCAGTACGAGCGTATTATTAAATTGAACAATCCCGAAGGCATTACAAATGAGACAATTGCAGGATTAGTATTTATTAGAAAAGGCGCAAATGTTTGCACGGATTACCCACGTGAAGAAACCATAAAAAGCCTTGACGAACTGACGATGATGGAAAAGAATTCCTATCGATACTTTAGCAATTATGAAATGAAAGTAGGTGGTAAGACATTTGGATTTGTATCCATAGCGGTAGATTATAGAGCAATTC
>JBAXON010000252.1:0-4619 GCA_037133255.1 Deltaproteobacteria bacterium | reverse complement strand
CACTGAAATGTACGCCTTCCGGAATCCTGTTTCGATCAGATCGTTCAAATTTTTCAATAGGAGTCGGTACTGGATATGAAAGTGCATCAGGAGATAACGTCCGCACAGAAATTGACTGAGTTGTATCAGCAGCTTTGGGTTGAAAAAGCGGTTTGAGGGCACCGATTTGAGTTGCCAGAAAAACCGTGATTATCAGGCTTATAAAGATAGTAATATATTTTTTTAAAGACCCTATCCTGAATACGGGGATTAGAAGAAACATCCCTATCAATATGGCATAAACTGATCTGGAGGTTGCCAATAAAAAAGCGACAATAAATAAAATGACCAAATCCTTTGTGCTGATTTTCTTTTGCTGATCGTAAGCAAACCGAAGGAACAGAGCGATCAACAAAAATGAGAGGCTGATAATCATTGCGTCTTTGGATAAAGAAGCGCATAAATATAAAGTCATGGGCATGAGCGCCAGCAAAAAGAAAATCCATTTGAAAAACGGTGCGGTTCGAATAGCAAAGAAAATAATAACAATGGCAAAGAGCAGGTTAAATATCCTTCCCATATATAAAAGCGTTACTGGTGAACTGCTAAACATTTTCCCAATGAACATGCCTAACGCCTGCGGGAAGTAAGGGAAAATAAAATCGCGTGCATGCAGTGCTGTTCTGGCTTGAGGATTTAATTCCACCTGTCTCTGGGCAAGGATTTCATTAATATTCGTTTTCTGTAGGGGATTAAAGTTCAATCTCCCAAAGGTATCAAACAATTTTATAAGCGAAGCAGGAACGGTAGAGTCATATTGAAAAATGTTTAATTCCGAAATCTGGTATGCCCTGTTAAGATGATCTTGTTCGTCAGGGGTTTGAAGCGGCGGCGTGATAAATACCAGTGACAATCCAAAAATCAATGCCAAAACAACGTATATTTTTTCAGGAACAAAAGTCAATCGAACGACGAATGCCTGAAATTTCACTGCAAACACGATGAGCAAAGTCAGGAGTGCGGCCAAAAAGAAGAGAAAGATTTTAAACCAATTGGCAAAACTAAAATTCGATTCATAAGTCCGCAAACACAGACTGCCTTCTAACAGGAAAACTTGACCTGCGCCTTTTAAGGTTCCCATCACATCACCATTGACAACCGGTTTTACTGAAAGTTTCCCAAATTTTCCTGTCGGGATCCTTGGCATGGCAAGGTTGCTTTCTTTGTCGCCGGTGAAGGTGGATAGAGAGATAATTACTTTGTTCCCCTTCCCCACGTGAATCTTTTCAGGAAATTTAAATATCTGGTACTGCGGTTTATCCATATTGTCATTAGTGAAGAGATGCACATAGTGCGGCTTATAGTTGGCATCCATTACCATAAGTGTATTGTCATTCAGATATGGCGCTCCGGCAGAAACCATGACCACTTCTACTGCTGTCAGATATTCTTTTTCCGCCGTAATTTCCTGCATAATTAAAAACTCTTTTGTCAAAGCCCCGTATTCCAATCCTCCGCTTATTTCCATCTCCTGCGTCGGGAAAAATAAAACATTTATCTGCGCAGAAAAAATAATTATTCCAGAGATAATCAAAAATATTAAGCCGCTGATCAGGTATTTATTTTTCTTCATGATATGTTGTTACTCTTTCCCAAGTTATCTTTTTAAAAAGCAATGCCGATGTACTTACACAGCGTTTGCAGTCACTTCAATCATCGCATGGAAATCTAAACCCTCCTCAATCGCCTAAATAACCATGACCTCGTTGCCGGGGTGGCAATTACCGTTATCCCCATAGTCAAGGCTGAAATGATAATTAAATATATCAGAGTCATAGATTGCGTCATTGAACCACTCATAAACATTTTCCCCAAACCGGCAATTAATACAGCTGTGCCAAGAGGAATTAAAACATCTTGCCAATACCATTGCCATTTCTCTTTATGCAGCAACCGGCGGTGCATTATTGGAATTTCTAATAAAAAACTGCTTGCGTTCAATACAAGCCAGACTATAGCTGCGCCCAGAGCACCATAGTAAGTAGTCATATAAATAATTAATGGTACAAGGACAATTACATAAAGCAGATTTTTATAAAACAATAATTTGGTCCAGCCAAACGCCAATTGCATTGCGTGAGGAAGGTGCATGAGCACGTTCAGCACCGTTCCGCAAATAAGAATGCTTACCAATAAGTGTGTTTTTTCCGCTGTTATCTGGTTCTGTGACCAAAGCAAAATAATTTCATTGGAAAAAAAGGCAATGACAACGGCGAAAGGAAGAATCAAGACGGCCATAAACTGGCAGCCCTTATGATATAGATCTTTTAGTTGCTTAAGATCATGGATGGAAACCAATTGTGTAAATCTTGGATAGATACCGGAAAAAATCGGCCAGCTAAAGCGAAAAGGGCTCATGGCAATTATGCCGGCCAGTGTGTAATAACCAAACATCTCAAGCGTGAGCATTTTGCTTAATATGACTTTATCCAGTTGAGTAAGAATTATTGACATAATTGTAATAGCGCCAGTTCCGGCGGCAAATTTCCAGATGCCTTTAATCAACTGTTTTTGAAAAACAGGCTTGCTTTCACTTTTGGGCAGCTTGCGCCAGAAGAGAGTCACTAAAAGAAAAGTATGTATCGCGCTGACAATAATCTGCCAGAAAAAAAACGCCTGAATCGTGGGAGAAATAAGCCACAAAACAGCAACAGCGCCAACACTACGCAAAGTACTTATACTAACAGTAACTACATTTAATATAACATGGTGTTGGAGCCCCGTAAGCCCGCTGGAATAAAAGCTTAATGGCCATTGCAGCATCAATGTAAATCCAATTATTAAAACTGCCTGTTCAATCGTTGCGGATGATAATTGCTCTGCTCTAACCCAGTGATGAGCAATAAAAGGTGATATAGCTATGACCGCAATTCCGATAACCCCTGCTATGCCCCAGTAAACAATTTCCAGGGATCTCACCAAATTAAGCATTTCCTGCTTCCTGCCAGGCAAAACGGAAAGTCGCGCCATTTCGCGATTCAATGTGCCGCTTACCCCCATATCTAAAAGGCCGGACAGTATTTGCAACGAGGCATAAATGCCAACCAGCCCGTATGCCTCCACCCCCATAAACTTTATATACAGGGGTACGAAAACAATCGCCATAAGGGCATGCCAACCATTCCCGAATAAATTTGCGCCAATGTTTTGTTTGAGGATAGTCAATATATCAGCACCTAATTCCTAGAATAACATTTCCACAGCACCCCAGTCTTAGGCAATGGGAAAATTGTCGAGGTACTTACTCCGCCCACTTCGTCTAATTGTTTAACGGCAGTAGCCATAGCCTTTTTCACGCCTTTAACCATATCCGGCACATCGGTTTCGGATAGCATTGGATGAAAAAGAAACATATACTAGTTTCACCAAGCTCCTTCTAATGAAGCACAGCATGGGAAACGTGAAAATTAAAATTGAAGTAAGAGGGTGACAATGAAAACGTCGAAAAAAGAGAAAGCTAAACCTTAATAGGGACATACTATGTGTCAGATATTGAAGATTTCGATTTATTGTCATTCAGCAGCCAGCATCATCGAGAAAATTCTCCACGAGATCGGCTTTTTTCAGTGAGTGACCCCTTCACAGTGTATCACTTTCAGCAGTGTCAAAAACAATATCTTCATGTCCAACATCAGGGATTGATGCTCCAGATAATAAGCATCAAACTTGACCTTGACAGGTATCGGCAGATCATCCCGTCCATTTACCTGCGCCCATCCGGTAATCCCCGGAATCAAATGGTGAACACCTTTCTCCGTCCGCAAAGCAATCAGATCCTCTTGATTAAACAACGCAGGCCTAGGCCCCACAAAACTCATATCACCTTTTAAAACACTCCATAATTGCGGCAATTCGTCCAGACTGGTTTTTCTAAGAAAGTTACCTGGCGGCGTCAGATAAACATCAGGTTCCTTTAATAAGTGCGTCGCCACAGCAGGTGTATCAATCCTCATTGTTCGAAATTTTGGCATCTTAAAAATCTTATTGCCCACACCCACCCGATCAGACCAATACAGCGCCTGCCCCTTGGAAGTAAGCCTGATTAAAACTGTAATAATGGAAATTGGAACTGACAAGACTACAATCAAGCAAAGGGAAAATGATAAATCAAATATCTTCTTCATCATACTTGCATTTCTCTTATCGCCTCTTCCCAACCGGCCTTTAAATTATATTGGGGAGTAAAACCCAATTCTTGTTGAATTAAACTGCCGTCAACGGCAATATCCTCGGTGTATTTGTCTATCGTCTCCCGCGTGACCGGGACTTTAATGCCTATAGTGTTGGCCCCTTTTTCAATCAATCCAGCTACTATCCGTATCGGGCCAACAGGCAATGAAAACCTAGATGACTTACGACCGAGGGCAAAACAAATGGATTCAATAATTTTATTCAAAGTATGATACCCACCATCTGTTACGTTGAATACCCGACCTGCCGCGGCGGGATGAGAGACAGCGAGCACAGCCGCATAACCAATGTCCTTATCATAAACCAGCGTCCGTCGATTGAGACCATTGCCAATAGGAATAAAGCGATGACGCGCCAGAGCATGAGTCAGCCGCTCGTAGTTTCCCTTA
>JBAXON010000251.1:0-4638 GCA_037133255.1 Deltaproteobacteria bacterium | reverse complement strand
CATCTCCCTTAACTCGGCAGGCGATTTGTCACTTAAGAGGCAAAGGCGGGCTGCTCCTAACATTGTTTGCATTGCCAGCTTTGCCGCCAAATCCCGCGGCAAACCCATTCTTTCTCCGCCCTCTATTAGTGCCTCAATTATCAAAAAGCAATAAGCCGGACCGCTGCCACTAAGGCCAGTTACCGCATCTATTAACGATTCCTCAATTTCAACGCTAATCCCCACGGCATTAAAAATAATTTGCGCCAATTTAACATCGCTTTTTTTAGCAAAGCTTCCCTTAGCCACTGCTGCCGCCCCTTCGCCGATAAGGGCAGGTGTATTGGGCATTACTCTTAAAACACGTGCACCTTGAACCAGATGCGATTCAATAAACCTGGTCGTAATCCCCGCAGCAATCGAAACTATAATCTTATTTTTATCAACAGCGGAATTTATTTCCTTGAGCGTTTGCGCCATATTCTGAGGCTTAACCGCGAGGACAATTATGTCAGCGCCTTTAACTGCTTTTTCATTATTAGAAGAGACCTTAAGCTTCATTGACTTGCGCAAAAATTCCAGCCTTGCTGCATCAATATCGGTAACGATAACATCTTTGTTGGAAGAAATCTTCTGTGCAATTAAACCCTGAGCAATGATGCTGCCCATTTTCCCGCCACCAATGATCGCTATCTTCCTATCTGTAAGCATATTTTATTCCCTCCAGAATTAATTGCGTGTGTCTCCCTTTATCCTGTCAACCCAAATCCGGTCAAGCGCTTTATTCATTGCATAATTTTTTGTTTTTGTGATAATTAGTCCCCAGAGGTGAAATTAATATGCTGAAATCTTTTAATGTTGACTCTGCGAAAATCTCGTGTTGGGTCAATGGTGATAATTTCGGGGAACACGAACAAAGCCTGATTTTCATCCATGGTTCCGGTGGCGATCACAGCGCCTGGTCAAATCAATATGCCGCGCTTCATAAACAGTATAATATAGTGGCTATTGATCTTCCGGGGCATGGCAGCTCCGAAGGAAACGGAGAAAGCGATGTGGAAAGCTATTGCCTTTGCGTAAAAAAACTGCTCGATATTTTGCCTCTGAAAAATATCATTCTGGTCGGTCATTCACTGGGTGCTGCGATCTCACTGCAATTTGCGCTTAATTACCCGCAAACCATTTACGGAATTGTTACGGTTGGCGGCGGTTTGAAAATGCCGGTTAATCCTGCAATATTTGAATTTTTAAAAACCAATCCTACTGAGTCAGTTGAGATAATTTGCAAATTTTCTTTAGCAAAAGCAAATCGGGAAAAGTTTATGGCGCCTTTAATGAAGAGCCTGGCGCAGGCCCGAATAGATGTTTTACAAGGTGATCTCGCGGCGTGCGATAAGTTCGATGTCTCTAAAGAAATAAGCAAAATTTCTACAACTGCGCTCGTTATCTGCGGGGCGGAAGATAAAATGACGCCGCCGGAATTTTCGCGCCACATAACTGAAAGCATTAGCGGGGCAAAGCTTTGCCTGATAGAAGGCGCCGGGCACATGGTGATGATGGAAAAGCCAAAAGAGTTTAATGAAGCTTTAACTAATTTTGCCACGCCCATTTCCAAGACTGTCTAAACTTAAGATATGAGGTGTTTTTATGTTTGTTTTAAGTAATTTTGTTGTTGCTCTGGCCAGGATCATTGACATTGTCTTAACGCTTTACATGTGGATTATAATTGGTCGAGCTTTAATGTCATGGGTCAATGCAGATCCATATAATCAAATCGTCATTTTTTTATATAAAGCGACGGAGCCTGTGCTTCGTTTAGTGCGTCGCGTAATCCCTTTTCGTAATATCGGGATTGATCTTTCTCCGATGATTGTTATTCTGGTAATTATATTTTTGCAGTATTTTTTAGTGGAAACGATAATTCAGTTTGCCCGTACCTTATAATATCGTCAAGAAAGGCATTTTTTGTCCAATATTCTTCAGTTAAGAGAATCTAAACATGGACTGACTTTTGATATTCAAGTCACACCGCACGCCGCAAGCGCGCAAGTGGTGGCCGTGCAAGAAGGAATGTTGAAGATCAAGGTTGCGGCGTTAGCTGTGGAGGGAGCGGCAAATGATGCTTGCATCAAGCTGCTGGCTAAAACGTTTACTTTAAAAAAGTGCCAGATAGAAATATTTGCCGGCGCGAAATCAAGAAAGAAAACCATCCTGATAAAAGACATCAGCCGGACAGATTTGGAACTAAAAATTAGGAGAAGCCAATGTTCGATTATATCATGACCAAAGAGCAAATCAAGATTCGCGATGAGGCACGTGACCTTGTCAAGTGGGTGCCGCGGCAGATGATTCTGGATATGGATACGGATAAAATCAAGTTCCCGAAGGAGTTTTTGCAGGAAGCCGCACGGCGAAATTTGCTGGGCTGTCGCTATCCCCAAAAATGGGGAGGCCGGGATATGGATTGGGTGACCTCATGCCTGGTAATGGAAGAGGTGGGAACGCTGGGTTATGAATTTGCCTGTGTCTTTGGAGTGGGCGCGGAATTGGTCTGTGACGCGATTATGCTTCATGGCACTGATCAGCAAAAAGAAAAGTACATAAAACCGCTGCTGAGAGGCGAAGTTTTCGCGGCGGAATGCCTTACCGAACCACGTGGAGGTTCGGATTTCTTCGGGGCTACAACTAAAGCTGAAGACAAAGGCGATTATTTTCTTTTAAACGGTCAGAAGCGCTTTATTGTAGGAGCCGAAGGCGCGGACTTTTTTCTTGTATATGCTAAAACCAATCCTGAAGCAAAACCGCAGGAAGCAATAACCTGCTTTATTGTTGATCGAACCGAGGGCGTGGAAGTTAAATATCTCTACGGCCTCATGGGTTGCCGCGGTGGCGGAACGGGTCGTCTGATCTTCCGTGATGTGAAAGTACCCAAGGAAAATGTGGTGGGAAAGATTCAGGGCGCCTACGCTGTCTTCAATACCATGATGATACCGGAGCGCTTGGGAACTGCGGCCATGACCATTGGCGCTGCCCGTCCGGCGCTCGATATCGCCACAAACTATACATCAAAACGCAAAGCATTCGGCCAGACGATTAATCAGTTTGAAGGTGTAAGTTTTCAAATTGCTGAAGCAGTGATGCTGCTCGATGCCGCGCGGGCAATGGCCTATGTTACGGCGCGCGCCGTGGATGCAGGCGTGGATATGAACCGCGTGCGGCGAATGGTATCGCAGAGCAAAAAATTCATCACTGAATCCTGTCAGAAGGTAGTCCATAATTGCATGCAGGTAATGGGCGGCATTGCCTATACCAATGTCTTTCCCGTTGAACGCATCTATCGCGATATCCGTCTGGCTTCAATCTGGACAGGCACCAGTGAAGTCATGTCCATGATCACAGCTCATGAATGGTACCGTGAATATTTCGCGCAAAAAGCAAAGCAGACGACTCGCGACTTTGAGCTTGACGCTCAGGAAGCAAGTGAAGAAGAAAAAATCTATGACGATGAAGATATGTGGAAAAAAGGATGGTAGTGAAACTCAGATATTACAAGTGTAGCGCCGTAATATCTGTTAGTTGAATTATCCCGCAAAGCGAAGCGTCGCGGGGTAATGAGACTCCGATTTCAGAAACGAAACGGTATAAGTGGCACAATTTTATGAAATTGAAATTATAAAATATTTGACCAAATATAAACATTTACATGGAGAATATGCCGATATTTTGTTATCATATCAATCAGACTTTGTCAGTGGATAGTCCAAATGGATAAAAAAATGGAAACACCTCAACTGAAAGCTGGCTCCAAACTTGATATTGTCTTTGAAAATGAAATCATGAAAAGCGATGCTCATTACCTGAAAGCGGTCGTTTATGACTATAAAGATGATTTGATCACGATTTCGCAGACATCTCCGGCACTGAACAGTAATTTTCTTAATCGCCGCATTCTGGTAACTTTTTTAGCCAAGATTGAACGGCGTGTACTGCGTTTTGGTTTTCCGGCAAGGTTGATTGATCTTATAGCTGCTTATCGGATTTCCTCTGGAAACGATGTGGAAGCGCTTCAAGTGAAAAAGTATGCTGATCCTGCGCCAGTGGATTTCCGTATGTATTTTCGAGTTCGGCTACCTTCAAAAAGTGATTTAAGTCTTTTTCTCAAAGAAGATAAAGTAAATCTAATGGATATTTCTATCGGCGGAGCGAAATTTACTTATCCTAAAAAACACTTATTCCAGCCTGCCGATCTGTTAGATTGCAGGTTAATTATTGGAAGCACGATTTTTAACGTGAAGGCAAAAGTGCGCAATGTATTGGCTGCCAGTGAATGGGCTGCCAATAAAAATATTCAATATGTGTCTGTCGAATTTAGCTATGACGATAAGCATCTGGAAACATCATTGGGCAGGGCCATTCTCGATATAGAAAGAGGACTTCTGAGTGAGGGGAAAATTTAAAAACTGATAAATTGAATATTCAAAGGAGGATTAATTATGGGTAAGTCAAAGGACGTAAAGAAAGACGCGAAGAAAAAACCGGCGAAATCGGCAAAAGAAAAGAAAGATGCAAAAAAGTTGAAAAAAGCAACTAGCGCTGCACTTTAGTGAGACCCAAGCTTTAGAAACGAAGTGCACTAAAGCTTGCTGGACGAACTATCCC
>JBAXON010000250.1:0-4644 GCA_037133255.1 Deltaproteobacteria bacterium | reverse complement strand
GGAGATGAGGGGGATCGAACCCCTGGCCTCGGCATTGCGAACGCCGCGCTCTCCCAGCTGAGCTACATCCCCAATCATTTATAAAACGTGTTAGATCATATATTATTGTTTGGGTCAGTGTCAAGAACTTGTTGACAGTCAATGCTGTTAAGTATAAATAATGAGGTAACAAGTTCATTATTTTTTAATTTCTGCGGGAGAATAAAATATGGCAAAAATTGACGCTTTTTTCCAGCTAATGCATGATCAGAAAGCATCCGATCTCCATCTTGTCTCCGGCCAGCAACCGGCCATCAGAATTCGCGGGGAAATTGAACGGATTAAGTACGATGTCCTCACCAATGACGCACTAAAAATTCTTCTTTATGAAATTACGCCGGAACATAAAATTAAACAGTTTGAAGAAACGGGAGATGTGGATTTTGCTTATGAAATTCCATCTTTGGCTCGCTACCGGGCTAATTACTTTCAGCAAAAATATGGTGTTGCCGCTGTTTTCCGCGAAATTCCCAATAAAATTTCTACCTGTGCGAATTTAGGACTTCCGGATGTTGTATCAAAATTGGCAACGCTGCCTCGTGGTCTTGTGCTGGTGACAGGTCCTACCGGAAGCGGTAAATCAACAACTTTGGCGGCGATCATTGATGAAGCTAACCGTCTGCGCAAAGATCATATAATCACTATTGAAGATCCGATTGAGTTTGTTCACCAAAGCCAGAGCTGTATAGTTAATCAACGCGAAGTAGGAATTCACACAAAAAGTTTTACTTCGGCGCTGCGTGGCGCGCTTCGTGAAGATCCGGACGTGATTCTGGTCGGAGAATTGCGTGATCTGGAAACCATTTCGCTGGCAGTAGAAGCGGCCTCCACCGGTCATCTGGTTTTTGGCACGGTGCATACAACCAGCGCGGCGAAAACTGTCGATAGAATAATCGAGGTGTTCCCGTCATCCGAGCAAGGGCAGATTCGTTCTACGCTTGCCGATGGTTTGCGGGCGGTAATATCGCAGGTTATTTTTAAAAGAATAGACACCAAAGGCCGTTGCGTAGCTTTGGAGATTTTAATTGCCAATTCGGCAGTGCGCAATTTAATACGTGAGTCAAAAACTTATCAAATCGCTTCCATGATGCAAACAGGTAAAAAATACGGGATGCAACTTCTGGACGATGCCATTATGGAACTTTATACTCGTGGTTGGATCAGTGTCGAAGATGCGTATATGAAATCTAATGACAAAACCCGATTCCGTCAGTTTTTAAAACATCCACCTACCGATTTCACAGAAGCATAAATATCACCGAGAGGATGGCTTATGAGAAAACAAGAAATAGATCATCTGCTGATGAAAATGGTGGCATCCAACGTCAATATTTCCGATTTGATTCTAACCGTGGACAAACCTTTTCAGGTAGAGGTATCCGGACAATTAGTCGGAGTTGAATTGGAACCACCATTTGAAAAACTGACGCCATTTCAGACAGAAATTTTTGCGATGAATTTAATTAATCAGGATCAGCGATTGCTGGAAATGCTGATTAAGGAAGGTTCCTGCGATTTATCGTACGAGTTGCCTGGTGTCGCCCGTTTCCGCGTGAATATATTTTCACAGCGCGGTCACTACTCTATCGTTTTAAGAAAACTTGAAACTCAAATTCCTTCTTGCACGGAACTGTCCCTGCCAGAGGCGTACTTCCGCGTCGCGTCGGAAAAGAACGGCATTGTCCTGGTAACAGGCGCAACCGGCAGTGGTAAAACCACATCTCTTGCCGCTGTAATCAATGAAATCAATGAAAATAAATCTTTGCATATAATTACACTGGAAGATCCGATAGAATATACACACGCTCAAAAAAAGGCCACGATCAATCAGCGTGAATTGGGCAAGGATTTTGACAGCTTTGCCACTGGGTTACGCGCGGCTTTGCGTCAGGCGCCAAAGGTGATTCTTGTCGGTGAAATGCGCGACCGTGAATCTGTGGAAATCGCACTAAGTGCAGCAGAAACTGGCCATTTAGTGCTGAGCACTTTGCATACAATTGATGCCGGTCAAACGATCAACCGTATTCTTGGCATGTTTTCTGTGGACGAGGAAAATCAGATACGCACGCGTCTTGCTGATTCTCTTCGCTGGATTATCTGTCAGCGCCTTCTGCCAAAAGTTGGCGGTGGCCGTATTGCCGCCTTTGAAGCACTAGGCACAGGCTTGCGGACTAAAGAAGTAATCCTTCATGGTGAATCAGAAGGCAAATCTTTTGCTGATATTATTCAGCAGGGACAGGCTTTCAACATGATCTCGTTTGATAGCTGTATTATAGATTTTTTTGACAAAGGATCAATCACAGAGGAAACGGCCAAGGCTTATGCTTCCAATCGCGCAAATGTCGGTCGCGGTATTGACACGATTAAAAGCGCCCGCGGTGAGAAAACTACTGATCTTGGCAGTCTGCAAGTGGACAATATGTATGGAAAGATCAAGGATACACCCTGGCGTTAGAATAAAAAAGTTTCTGGCAAACAGAAACTAAGGAAGGAGAAAAAATGCCAAACGAAAAATCGACAGCGCCAGCGGATAATAAGGATGAAGGGCTTGACTATTCCGGCCGCCCATTCGGATATGTTGAACCGGACAGCAAAACTGCCATGATTTGTGAGCAGGATCAGGTAAGCAGAGATAAAATTAGCATTGCTATAAAAAAAATCGGGTTTCAGGTAGTTCAACCGGCCACATTTAAGGATGCTCTGAAATACATGCGGTTTCATGTTTTTGATGTGATTCTGGTAAATGAAAATTTTGATACCGGCTCTCGGGAAGTAAATAGAATTTTGAAGTATCTGGAAAATTTGAATATGTCTATCCGGCGAAAAACATTCGTTGTTTTGATCAGCTCAATTTGCGCGACATTGGATAGCATGCAGACGTATAATAAAAGCGTTAATATGATTATCAACAAAAACGAAATTAGCGATATAGAAAGTATACTCAAACAAGCTCTTGCAGAGCACAATGATTTTTATTATCCGCTTAAAGACAACATTCGTAAATACGGGAATGCTTAGTTAGATTTATTTATATTTTGTAAAAGTTCACGCGCAACATCAGTACGCCCCATTGCCTCATAAGCAGCCGCGAGCCCGGTATAGTAAGGTTTTGCCGCATCATATTCTATAGCCGCCTTAAAAGCGTCTATTGCCAGGGAAAAGAACTTTGCCTTCATCAATGTATTACCTAAACGATTGTAGTAGACTCCGGCACTAGCATTATCATATTGTATGGCGGTTTTGTACGCGGCCAAGGCTTCGTCTATTTGTCCCAGTGCAACAAGAATATCCCCCAACGCGCAACAATATAAGGGCTTGCCGGGATTTATAGAGATGCAATCATTTAATAATCCCCGTGCATCGTCATTATGGCCGGTATTTTGGAATAAATTAGCAAGCTGAAAATAGTAGCGGTCAGCATCTTCCGGATCAATTTCTGCTGCTTGCTTATATGCCGCACGACTTTTCGTGGTTAGGTCTGCGGCAAATAACGCCTCGCCCCAGCGGCAATAAAAAGCAGGGTTGTCATTTTCCATGCCGATGAGTTTTTCGAAAACCAGGCATGCTTCCTCAGGCTTTCCGGCGTAAAGATAGGCACTGCCTAATTCAGCTAAAAGGGCTACATCATTTGGTTGGGCGGTTACTGCTTTTCTGCAGATTTCTACTAAATTATCGAACTTTTTTTCCTGTTTATAGATGCGCACCAACTCATCAAAGGCGAATCCGGTAAATATCTTGCGCTTAAGCTCCCTTTCCATAATGTCTTCCAGATAATGCAGAGCTTTGGAAGTTTCGCCATTATCGTAGTGAGCCCACGCCAGCATTAACAAAACAGATTCTTCTTCTGGATTTGTTTTATGCACCGCTTCGTAAAGCGCAATTGCTTCTGAATGTTTCCCGTCCTTCAGAAGTTGCTGCGCTCTATCGATTATTTTCAATGTTTTATCTTTAATTTTCATGCGAGTAAAAAATAAAGGGTATTACACCCCTGCTTTCGCGGGATGAATTCAACTTGCAAATATTACGTCACTTCGTTTGTAATATTTGAGTTTCATTCATTCGACCAGCAAGCTTCAGTACACTCTGTTACTGAAGCTTGGGTCTCATTAGCAACTGCAAGATCCGCAACCATCTCCTTCTTCAGCTGCAAGAGCGGAACTTAATTTAAACCCTGATCCGTTTGCTGTGCTGACAAAATCGACATTGATCGGTTTAGCCTGGCTCAATAAATCTTTATCTATGATAAATTTTGTGCCTTTTTCCTCAAATATCTGATCTTCATTTTTAGGCTCATCCAGAGCCATACCCAAAGAGGGCCCTGATCAGCCAATGGACATTGTGATCCTCACAGCTGCCGCTTGATCCTTGTCTTTAAGGAAATCCTTGATTACTTCCGATGCCTTATCTGTAACTGTTAACATTAAAAATCCTCCTTTAAATCATTTATATTTACGCTTCGAGAATAACTTATCCATAATTAGCAAGTTGTCAATCACATTTTTACCATAAGGCGCAATTTGTCGATAACTTTTATTTTGGATTTATGATTTGTTTCCATTGACATTAATAAGTCGTCTCGCATATTATTGCTTTAAGATAACAAAT
>JBAXON010000249.1:0-4645 GCA_037133255.1 Deltaproteobacteria bacterium | reverse complement strand
TTGAAATACCTCTTTTGAACGATCCATACAACAATCAAGTTAATGCACCTCATGGTTTTTTAAATACTTATCGAGCTTATAAATATGGGACAGATCGACATCAGCGCTTCCATGGCCGCCGGTTTCAAAAGGATTATCCATATCTTTTATCAGCATTAATATCCCGAAAATAAGGAATGCAACCGTGAATATTATTGACATTCCGATGAGATAAGGATTTAAAGTGGAAAAGAGGAGTATAGCCACAACAAGCATAATCGCCGTTTGTGACAAGGCGTATGCCGCCGGCAGAAAATTGGTTTCTTCAATTGTATCAATTCTATTCGATATTCTTTCAATGTTATTTAGTTCATTGCGCATCTTTACGATATACGCAGGCGCCATATTGTTTACCGCCATTTCCGCAATTTCTTTATCTATTCTCTCTATTACTTCCGATATCTCCGACTGTTTCCATGTATTTGATTCAAACTGTTTTATTATAATAGTAATAAGGCTGTTTAATTGCAAAAGAGCAGCTCCGCCCTCTTTTTTTGCCATTGGTTCTACCAGTTCAAAGTCTTTGTGCAGGCCTTTTATTGATGCCGCTAGTTCACCAGGTATTTTTTCGCTTTCCTTAAAATCCGACATCACGCCCGTCAGCAAAACAGCCATGGTAAAAATAACCCCGCTGATCAACGCGGAAATAATAGAATTAATTTCGATAAATTCCAGATCCAAAGCATGTAACCCGAATTTAATGGCGGAAAGCGCACCTGCCGCAACCGCTGCTTTTATCACAATCATCCATTTATTCACTTTTTTTCTCCTGATTTTAGTTTTCATTTTAATTTTCCTATTTATAATTTGGTAACGCCGCTAAGGCATTGTTTGTTTATGGAATATACGAAAGCGTATTTAGTGTGTTAAGATGATTTTTGCAACCACTTTTTAAATTCAGTATCCACTACTTTTCTCAATATAGAGGTAATACCAAGTAAGCTTTCAAAAAATAAAATATACTTTTTGAAAGCTTACTTGGTATTATGCTTGGTAAATTAAGCTTTAATGAGACTAGCTGAAAACGAACGAAGTGAAGCCCGAAGTGCTAGTCGAATTATCCCACGAGCGAAGCTAAGTAGGGCTAATGTTTGAAAGCAACTTGGTGCAAATGCTTTATTGGGAAATGCGAACATTTGTTGCTTGACATACAAAACCAAAATTCTTATAGTTCGAATATGAGGCAAAATAATGAATTCCGGCAAAAATAATTCTATTACAGATGTTGAAGGCCTGTTGGTCGGGCACTTTACTGATACCCAGGCTGCCTGCGGTGTAAGTGTGGCGATATGTCCGGAGGGAGCGACAGCCGGGGTGGATGTACGCGGTTCAGCGCCGGGTACACGCGAAACTGATCTTTTGATGCCGCTTAATCTGGTAGAAAAAGTCCAGGCTATCGTCCTTACCGGCGGTTCGGTGTATGGTCTTTCCGCGGCGGACGGCGTTGTCCGCTGGCTCTCTAATAAAGGTTGGGGCTTTCCGCTTGAGGCCGGAAACGTGGCGCCGATAGTGCCCGCGGCGGCGCTGTTTGATTTGGGTCGCGGCAAGAACTACATCCCACCGATCGAAGCTGCATGGGGAACCAAAGCCTGTGAAAATGCTGGAACCGACGCGTTCCTATTAGGATCTGTAGGGGCGGGCACGGGCGCTCTGTCAGGTGGGATTAAAGGCGGACTGGGAACAGCAAGTGAAGTTTTGGCTTCAGGATTAACAGTAGCTGCAATGGTTGCCGTCAATTCTTTAGGATCAGTAATAGATCCGGCAACGGGCCAACCTTGGGAAATAAGGATGGAGCAAGGCGAAGAATTCGGCAGGCAGGGAAAAAGATCCGTATTGCTGCCTGTGCCGCCGAAAGCTGAAGCAGGCCGCAACACAACAATCGGCATTATCGCAACAGATGCTCTTTTGACTAAAGCTCAGGCGCAAAAAATTGCTCAGATGGCTCATGATGGCATGGCCAGGGCTATCCGTCCTTCGCATACAATGTTCGATGGTGACACAATTTTTTGTATGGCGACAAACAAGAAAGAGTTACCAGATACACCCGGTTTTTTTGCCGCGCCTAAAGCAATGGCTTTAATTGAGCTAGGCTCTGCTGCCGCCGATTGTATGACCAGAGCAATCATCCGGGCAATATTTACAGCAACCAGTTCCTCCAACATGGTCGCTTTTCGGGATTTGGAAAATCGTTAACAAATTAGCGGGATCAGAATTTGTCCTTTTCCTCCAGTGCATGCCTTGCTTCCTCTTTAGAATGAAATATATGCGGCGCCATATCCCGTCTTTTTAATTCATCTCCCAGCTTCATGCGCAGAAACGTGCTTGTCGTATATCTGGTCACATCTGTATAGAATTCAGAAACAACATATTTGACCATATTGATATAATCGTCTTCAATCTCCTGCACAATTAAGAAGTTATCATAGTTGACAATTGTTTTAACTCTCTTTCCCAGTGGCTTGCAGATATTTTCAATTCGAGCCCGAATATCCTCGATATCTTTTTTTGTCCGGACGGAAAGCCCTTCAAAATTTATATATAAAATGTTTGTAGCCTGATCATAGGTCAAACGCTCTGCAAGTGGGATGCTCAGAAGATGTTCTTTCAAACCCATTGGCAGTAGCTTAAATATCCGTTCATCCATCAGGCAGGGATTTTTTATGATGGGTTTGAAATCCATATTAGCGAGGATATCCTTTTCCAAATCAACGCCGGGGGCAATTTCGATAAGCTCTACCCCAGCACCCGTCGGCGCGAAAACGCAGCGCTCTGTCACATAAAAGATCCGTTGCTTATTCATCTGCGCCGTCTTCCCGCTGAAGGTAACCTGCTCCACATCTTTGACAAATTTTCTGACCATGCCTTCTTTTACTATGTTTAGTTTTCCGTCAGCAATCTTAACTTGCATATCGCCCGCGGTGAAAGTACCGGCAAACACGATTTTCTTTGAATTTTGGGAAATATCGATGAACCCACCGCAACCGGCAAGTTTAGGACCAAATTTACTGACATTAACATTGCCATGCTGATCCATTTGCGCCAGACCAAGACAAGCCAAATCAAGGCCACCGCCATCGTAAAAATCAAACTGGGAGTGCATATCTATAAGACAATCCATATTTGTTGATGTACCAAAGTTTAAACCACCGGAGGGAATCCCGCCAATGGAGCCGGCTTCTGTCGTCAGAGTCAGATATTCGAAGATGCCCTCTTCATTGGCTACACTGGCAACACTTTCAGGCAATCCGATCCCCAGATTGACAATCATATTCGGCTGGAGTTCAAACGCGGCACGGCGTGCAATAATTTTACGCTCATCCATAATTAAAGGATCTACAGTAGCAGTGGGAATTTTAAATTCGCAACTAAAAGCAGGATTGTACTGTGTGGCATAGGTTTGACTATGATATTCCGGTTTGGCGACAACAACGCAATCGACCAGAATGCCCGGTATCTTAACATGACGGGGATTCAGCGCGTGCCGATCGGCAATCCTCTCCACTTGAACGATGACGAATCCTCCTGAATTTTTAGCGGCCATCGCCAGTGGAAGAACATCCAGGGTAACAGCTTCTTTCTCCATGGTGATATTACCGTCCATATCGGACGTAGTTCCGCGCAGAAGAGCTACCTGGATGGGAAATGTTTTATAGGCCAGATAATCCTTGCCGTCAAATTGAACAACCTCAACAAGGTCTTCTTTTGTGACTGCATTAATTTTGCCACCACTGTTTCTCGGATCAACATAAGTCCCCAAACCAACCCGCGAGATAGTCCGGGGATTTTTGGCGGCAATATCACGAAACAGATGTGTCAAAACACCTATGGGGAAATTATAGGCCTCAATTTTACTATTTAAAGCCAGCGCCTGTAATTGCGGCGTCAAGCCCCAGTGACCGGCTATAACCCGCTTGATAAGACCTTCCTGCGCAAGACGGTTAACACCCCTGTCCTTCCCATCGCCAATAGCGGCGGCATAAATTAATGTCAGATTCTTCGGTCCACCGGTCTTGCGAAATCTATCGGCAAGAGTTACGATCAACTCCTCCGGTGCACATGCCCCAAGAAAGCCATCAAGTGCCACCGTATCCCCATCTCGAATCAACCGCACCGCATCATCAACTGATACAATCTTGCCTCGTTTCATCCTTGTTTTAATATGTGATATGGCTGGGCTGATGACATTAGAGCTATCCATAAATGCAAGCCTCCTTTTGGTCCGGGGTTTTATATATGATTCATAGCACGTTATGAAAGCCGATGCAAAATCGATGTTGTGCTTATCCATTATCCGCGCCATGAAAACAGAACAAATGCTTTTCACATTTCGTTAAACAACTTTTAACATTTAATGGAAAGAGGAAGAGTAAGAGAGGTTGTTTGCAGCATAAACTAATTTGCCCTGTGTAGTTATTGCTTTGCATTATCGAATAGTTACAAGAATAATGATTGCTGGCTTATTTTTGGCACGATACTTTCATTAGAGTAAAGACAAATAAACAATGGGGGTAACAGATCATGAAAAAGACATTAGGAACAATGATGGTAGCGGCAGCGGTAGTCCTTTTAACAGCAACTTTTTGCTTCGCGGAATATGCAGCAGCAG
>JBAXON010000248.1:0-4645 GCA_037133255.1 Deltaproteobacteria bacterium | reverse complement strand
ATTTGGCGACTGTACTGTTCCAGAACCGAATAAATGAATGGAGGGAAATTTGTCTGTGGCCTGAACTTCATAAAAAAAAGGAAGTGGATAACGCCAAATCAAAACTTCATAAAATTGGTCGTGTACTGGCGAGAAGCGGTTTGGATGCGGGTTCACCAGAAAAGTTACCAATATCTGGTATCCGTATTGAATATAATAAGACTCTCAGGTTTCTTGAAAAATTCTTTGACGGCGCGTGTGAAAAACCTTCCTCAAAATTGCTTGTCAAATCTTACCCAGAATGGAAACAGGCTTTTATGACTGAGACTGGACGCCATGAACATTGGAGTGTGACTGAAATTGCGCTTCGACTTACATTATTCCGTTTTTCTTCACGAGAAAAAAATCCCTTAAAAATATCATTAAAACGCCTACGCCAAATAACCAAATAATTCTACCAATAAATTCAGTAATAATTACAGGTTATAATTCAGGGAAGTAATTCGTTCTTAATTACTTCACCATTTAATTTAGTAATATCAACTACTTACATTGACTAAAGCACTCAAATAGATTATATTGGTATCGAATGAACACATAAAGGGAGGTAGTTGAATATGTCGAGAAGGTTATTAAGGTTGAAACAAATAATAGGCACAAGAAGTTGTCCTGGCCGCATACCAGTTTCCAAAAGCTCCTGGTGGGCAGGCGTGAAAGATGGACGTTTTCCCAAACCGTTAAAACTTGGGCCACGAACAACTGTCTGGGATGAGGAAGATATTGATGCTCTCGGCCAAGAGGGAAAGGTGTCCCCCTGATAGACATGAGCAAGGTAAATCCCGTCTATTTTGAACGATTGTTAGCAGACCAAGGCGCTGGCATGAACTATGGAAGAAGAACTAAATATTTGGAGGATGCACCATGAACGAAATAACAACACTTCCAGACAAAAATACTATCCTTTCAAAACTCGATATTCCTGCAATGTGTCTTGAACTGATACCGAGTTTGAAACCATCCGGCAACGGGCATAAGAATTTTATAGGTTTGTGTCCTTTCCATGATGACCACAAGCCGAGCCTTTCAGTCAGTCACGAAGGTCTTTATAAATGTTTTGCTTGTCCCGAAAAAGGCAACTTTATTGGTTTGTATATGAAGGTCAAAGGGCAGGAGTATAAAGAGGCAATAAAGGAACTGGCTGCACGTGCTGGCTATTCGCAAGAAAAGAAACAGGCAGTTAAACAGGTGATGACGAGTCGCTTTGACTATCACAACCCAGACGGCGCTCTGCTGTACTGGAAAGAAAGAATGGAGCCCGGCAAGAACGGAAGGGAAAAAGAATTTTTCTTTTATCACGGCAATGGAGAATCAGGGCGGAAAAGTGACCCCGTTCTTTATAACTTGCCATCTGTCCTTCAGGCCGCATCTATAATAATCACAGAAGGCGAACTAAAGGCCAATATTGTCAACGCATGGGAAATAGAAAGCCATGCGGGTACTACTATGGACACAGGGGCGCAAAGTAAATTAAATGAATTAATGATTGACCAACTTGCAAGTAAAAGAATTGTCATTCTGCCGGATAATGACGAGCCCGGTATTATGTATGCTTTAAATATTTGCAAGGTCTTAAATAGTAAATGTCCAAGCATTAAAGTTGTTCAATTACCTGGACTGCCTGCTAAGGGCGATATTGTTGACTGGGTGAAGGACACTGCAAACACCAAAGAAAAGCTTCAGGAATTAATATCAGCAACCCCAGACTGGATGTTAGAAACTCCAGTTGCACAAGATTATCCCGCCCCTTATTTGGTTGATAACGCCGGTTATCTTTGTCGCAGGAAAGAAACCAGAGATGGAAGTATTCCTGTACGGCTGGCTAATTTCACTGCAAGCATTACGGAAGAAATAGTCGAAGATAATGGGCTGGAGATTCAGCATCATTATTTGATTTCTGGTCGCACCCTTAAACGGACATTGTCATCAATTGAAATATCCGCCACTCAATTTGCAAATATGAACTGGCTTCATAAGTGGGGAACCGAGGCTATTATTGAACCGGGACAATCAAGTCGTGATTATGTTCGCCATGCTATTCAAATGGGTTCCGCTGAAAAAGCCTTGAAAAAAAAGGTTTATACTCATACCGGCTGGCGGGAAAGTAACGGGAAATGGGTTTATTTGTCAAACGCTGGCGGGGTTGGCGGTGAGAATATTGCTGTCCGGTTATCACCTGAACTGTCACGCTATTCTCTACCACTGCAACCGGTAAACGAAACTGAGGCAATAAGAGCAAGCATATCATTCCTTGAACTTGGCAAGCGGGAAATCACTTTGCCCCTGCTGCTGATGACATATCTGGCACCATTAACAACCATATTGAATCCCATGCCGAACTTTTCAGGATACCTCTATGGCATGACAGGTACATTCAAAACAACCTTGAGTATTTTACAATTGGCGCACTTCGGTCATTTCACAGGGATTGAAGGACTATCCAATTTTGATGATTCTGCAAATTCTGTTGAGAAAAGAGCATTCACCTTAAAAGATACCTTGCTAATATTGGATGATTACCATCCTTCCCATAGGCGGCAGGATGCACAAACTAAGGAAAGTCTGGCGCAACGCCTTATCCGGGCCTATTCAAACAGAACAGCAAGAGGTAGACTAAACAGCGACACTACCGACAAGGGCCGTTACACACCGCGTGGATTCATGCAAATTACAGGCGAGGAACTTGTGGTTTTGCAATCCACGCTAGCGCGGGTATTAGTTGTTGAAGTTGCACCGGGGGGCATTGACAAGACGAAACTGACAGAATTGCAAAACAAGGCGGAGCAGTTGCCCCACGCCATGACATCATTTATTTTATGGGTAAAGGAAAACATGGCGGATATTAAGGAATCTTTCCCGGCTAAGTTTCGTGAGTTAAGGGACAAAGCCAGTAATGACGGATCACATAAAAAATTGCCCGAACAAACGGCGTATCTTGCATTTGTTGCCGAATTGATGGCGGACTGGTTTGTATCGAAAAGTATAATGTCTGAAACAGAAGCCATAAGATTTGTTTCTGATACTTGGAACACCCTAAAAACGATTGCCGAAAAGCAAGTGCATAGATTGGATGATGAAGACCCTGTTAAAAGATTCGCCGAAATCCTGAATGCGTTATTACAGCGCGAGGCGAAACTTGAACATGCCAAGGTGTGCGGTGGGGCACATATAGGAACGGGCGATACTATCGGGTATTATGACGAGCAGTTTCTTTACCTATTGCCAACACCTCTATGGCACATGCTCGGCAAGTATAGCTTATCTGAGGGCGGCCATTTCCCTTTTGGGAAAACTACGATGTACAACATACTAAAATCCAAAAATTTACTAATCTCAAACGCTAATGGGAAAAGCACCACGTCCTTCAGGCGTGACAATAATGTTCACAGTGTATTAAAAATCTCCATTGGGGTATGGCTGAAAATGGGATTACAAGGATTACAGATTACTGGAATGCAAGACTGTATTGAAGAATCTTGTATTCCCGAAAGTATTACAGAGGACCACAGAAGGATTACACAGCCAGAAAATGTAAGCCTGATGTAAGATTTTGTGTGCTTAATGGGATTACTATTTTAATCAAGCTGACAAAGGGTTTGCGTGATTGTAATCCCTGTAATCCCTAATTGACATATACCCCTCTGACTTTTTATAGGTGAAATAATGGGACTGACATTTAGACTTTTTCAGGAAGAAACAGCAGAAGTATCGCCTTCACTTGTTGTTGACTATACACAACCGGCAATGACGGAGGCATACATTAAGGTTGAGCCTCCAACTGTGCGGTCAATTGTAACTGCGGCAAATAAAGAGATTCAACCCCTATTGAATGACATTGATTATCAAATGCCCTATATTGATAAGCATAATGACCTTGTTATTCCGTTTAAAGCCGACCCAAAATACTTCTACTGGAATGGTGGCCAACCAATAGAATCAACGCTTGATGAATTGAACATAAGCGCTGCGCTTTGGAGCAAGTATTCGTCAAAGGATATACGGGATAAATAAAAAGATGAATTTACTTAATTTTGCACACACGCCTGTACCCCATATTTCCACATCCACCAAAACGGTGATGATTGTGTATGCTTTTGTTTTCAATGCGGAATCATGTAAAAAAGAAATTATGAAGATTTTTTGAAGTGACATAATTTATGTTTAAAAAAGTGTCGTTAAAAGAACAATAAATGAGCAACATAACATCACGGGAGGTGTTACAATGACGCAAGAAAAAACCGAAAAAGATGAGAAAATTCTAGTTAGGGTTAGCACTAAATTATATCCAGATGAACACATCTATCTGAAGCGCTTAGCTGATGATAATGCGCGGAGTATGAGCAGTCAGTTGCGGATAATTTTATTGCAGACGGTTGCAGATAACGATGATGATTAGTTAATATTCCATCGATGGAAAAGTAATGAGTGCAATAAATTTGAAGAGCGGTTTATCTCGACACAGCAGCCTATGTGTAAAATCTAGAAGTCCGCACATGCTACCTAAAATGTAAATTAAAGTTTATCAGATGTAGCCCGTCGACTGTATTTTGCAGGTGTAAGTGTGATTCTTCTGCTTTTGTTCTCAGTTTTCAATTTCATCTTTAACACT
>JBAXON010000247.1:0-4675 GCA_037133255.1 Deltaproteobacteria bacterium | reverse complement strand
CTCCTACATCTCAATGATAGTATCACCTGGGAATAATTCAGAAAACGTTTTGTTCCCATCAAAAGCAAAAATATCCTGATAAAGGTCATCAATGAAAATGCGAGCCCTGTTCAGCAAGGCACCCTTGTAATTACCCTTTACTTCAGGTCCATAATCCTCAAAAGTGCTGCATATTTTATAGACCTCACTATTGAACAAAATCATATCGGGGTACCGCGTAAAGCCCTTGCCAGTGTAAGTGTCCGTTTCGATATTCCATCCACATTCAGCGTAACAGCGCTCAATGGCTTCGCGCAACTTCGGACCGATCAATGCTTCGACAGGCAGTAATTCCGACATAGCATCTGAAAGAATGGAGACATGCCGCTTTAGGCTTGTCCCTGGATCGAAATAAAACGGATTGATCCGGAATGGTCGCTGGCTGGATACGCCGAGCGTATATATGTGAGGTTTTTCATCACCACGTCGCAGCTTGTCGCGATAAGTTTTCTTGGCCGTTTCAAGAACAATAATCTGGAATTTTTTAGAGTCAAGTTTATTTAAAATGCTCACGGCCCGTTCCGTCTTGCCGCTACCCGTTGTTCCTACAATCAAAACATGACTACAGAGGTCATTGTTTTCGGCTAAATAGAATGAGTGATCCTCTTCCGCTTTCAAATCTGGTTGCTTAAGCTGGTCGGTAATTGTCTTTTGGAAAAAGGCCATATCGCCCAGTTTTATTCCTTTCTTCTGCTCAACTGATGGTCGTCCATAAAACACATTTTTCTTCAACTTCATCCCAGGAAGTTCCGCTTCAGGGAGAAGGAGTAATCGCCCCGCCTGTTCCGGGTTCAAAATTTCTACATCAACCCCAAGCTCGTCCATGACCTCATGCACTGCCCAATTGCTGCGAAGATGAAATGTTGCGTTCGGACCATTAAAAGGCAGACCTTGCATCGGCCGCAGGTAGCTGTGGCTACCGGCAAGAGTTGCGCACATACTGCGTGCAATACGATTGCGTGATTGCTCCTCGGCTGCATAAATCATAGAACTGCCAAAAAAACCGCCTGCTCCCATGGCCTGCTGCAAGTGTCGCATCGAAAGCTCAAGCGCTTTATCAATGAAATCCAGAGTGGCATTGAAGGCCGTAAAACCCATACCTGTATCTACTGTCGTACTGTGGCTCTCTCCTTTTGACCATCCTGTGTTGGTGCTGTGTTGTTTACCAAGCGCCGGCCTCCGTCCCCAGCCGCGTTCATCAGCGCCAGTTAGAAATTGCAATAATTTTTTAACGATATTTGGCGAATCCTGTGAACTCGTTCCATCTACGATTCCTCCCGTCTGCTCTTCGTGATGCTCATTGGTGTCTGTCTTGGATATATTTACCTCCTGTTTTATAAGTGGCGCAATATCATTACGTAACTCCGCTTTCGCCTGCAATTTCTCAAGCACCTGAAGCCCATTAGCCCTGCCAACGCAGAAGACAATCGTAAATTGGTCCTCCTCAATCAGCGGCTCTAACACGTCGTTCAGACTAGCGAAGGGGCGTGTTTGCTCATCGCGTTCCTCGTAAATGGTCTCTTCATTAATCGCCTTCGGGGAGGGAATACCTGTCACGCATGTAACTCCATCGTTATAGTCGGTATATGTTTTTTTTAAAAAAAACAAAACATGTTCAGGCTCCAGAAGTATTATATGGCTCTCGGGGAAACTACGGCGGGCGAAGTGATTACACAATACCTCAAAATGTTTCCTGCGCTCCCTCACCACATGGACACCGTCTATCTGACGCTCGTTTTTCTTGAGTCCCAGGTATATACTGAAATCCTGCCCTCTCTTCTCGATGATCCACAAAAGCTCTTCGCCCGGTAAAAGCAGTGGAACAAGGTTTTCCCAGTCATACGGCCGGGGAAACTTATCACGATGACCAATTTGCTCAATCTTGGCCAGTTGAATATCGGCCAAGCCTGGATTCAAAGGCGTTCCTGTGGTCTGATCCTTAATATCGCCGGGTATAGCGAAATGCGATTGAGTATTGAGGAACTCGTTCGCCAAGCGCTGACTTAACGCTTTCGGCGCTACTGTTTCAATGTTGCTTGATGTCATGATATTTCCTTATCTGGTGGATCTATCGCTTCAACTTTGGCAGGGAGCAATATATCACCTGCGCCATTCTTAAGCCCGCGATGAAATACGGCAGTTACCCTTGCCTTGGCAGGAATTAGCAGATCTGAATTGGTTTCCATTTTTTGTTCCTCATAGGGAACACCGGACTGATCCAAAATAGGTTGAAGAGTCATCTTAGGAACTGCTGCTATTATATGTTCCAACCAGGTATCTATGGCTTGGTTTGATTCCGCTTTATACGTTACCTCTCGAAGGGCGTCGGGTTCCAACTTTATATGACGCATATTCGAAATATCCTGCCCGTCATGCTCACGACAAAGATCATTGTAGACCTGCGTTAATGGTTCCTTATAAGTTGCTTGCAGCGCAAAATAGTCGGGACTTGCACACTCTACCTGAGCCTTAGCAATATCAACCATATTATGGCGTAATCCTGGCACCAAAACGCGCCACAAAAAATCTTGTTTGTCTCCGGGTAGTCTCACCATTGTTTTTCCGTCAAACGGCTCTCGTTTGTTTGGTTCGATACATTCATAAGCCAACCCTGCTTTGCCAAGGAAGTCAATGGCACTATTCTGTTCCTTTGGGGAGAGTTCTTTGCCTGCCTCTGTCCAAATTTGTGCTACTGACCAGCCTTGGCGCACGGTCCAGAAAGGGCCTTTGTCAAGTAGCTTTCGTGCCCATAAGCTGCGCCTTGCCTCCGTCGCGAGTTTTCTAAACTCCGCTGACGGCAGGTATTTGCACACCAGAATAATTACTGCACAGATCGCTATTATTGCACTTGAAATGTCCATAAGTGTCACTCCTCTGCTATCTGAAAGGCAATAATCCTCCCTATTTTTGTTGATAAACGCTTTTAAATCAATGTAGTCCCCATCTCGGACAACGCGGACGATTGCTTTCAATAAATCTCCATCCACCTTTTTCATTTTATCGTCATCAACTACTCGTAAAATGTCCGCGCAAATCGTGGCAAGGTTGCTACCATCTTCGCGCGCGAGGCTGGCGAAGCCGGCACAAATATTTTTATTTGCAAATGCCGTCAACCTCTTTGCGGGCGTCTTTTTCTGTTCCGTCGGCCAGGCCAAAGGCATATCGAGAGTCTGTTCGGTGGCAGCACGAATCTCAAACAGAGCTAAATTTGCCAAGAGTGCCAAACGGGCTTTCTCTTGGTCTATTGTTGATATGCTCGCAAAGTGTTTTGACTGCCAGACATCTATATCACTGCTCAGGAGGTCGTCTGCACGCTTGAACAAATGTATATGACTGAGTATCATAACCGCAAAGCCTCAAACGATGTCACCTCGTACTCTGCCAGTCCACCCACTACATCATGGGCAAGATTTTTTTTATTTGTTCCTATTGCACATCCTTCAGTAATTAACCAGAATCGAAACAGTTCCTGTTTTTGTTGTAATTCCTCATATTTTTCTATGATCTGAGCAATTTCTTCCGAAGTTACAAAAATCCTTTCCATTTTAGCATTATCGAAGGAGTTTTCGATAAGCTCACGCAAGAATTTGTTTTTCATTGCGCATCCCGATAAAATTATGGGGAGTCCCCTTTCTGTTTTGTTTGGACCCGCAATATCGCTGGCCCATTCGGTCACTTCCTTAATTGCAGGCTCATATATTTCACGAGTCCATTCTTTGCATTTTCTCGGCAGTGTACCTTTGCCATTGGGATCACCAGCACAGGCAGCCAGCTTCTCCAGCTCTGCGTTGCCAAATATCTTGCTATTTCCACTTGTTGCTTCATTATTGAGAAATTCAAGAACTCGATCTGTCAGCTTATTGCCGCCTGCGCCAACACTCTTGGTAAATGTTTTGTCGGAAATCTGCCCATACACATCCAGGGTGTAGCCGCCCGCATCCATGGCAATAAAGTCCTTCAAACCTTTGACGGCATTAATATCCATGAATTTATTATAAAACTCCTCAACGGTAGGAACGGCTTCCGGAGTGTAACGACTCCAATCTGGCTCTTGAGGTTTGGTAAGAATAAAAGCTTTCATAAACCATGACCTCCGATTATAATATTGAAGCGCTTTTTGATGTTCTTTTTTTGTCTCGTCCTTACTTTCTTGGATATCTTCATTCTTCTTTTCTTTATTAATCTTTTCTTCCTTTTTCTCGAACCCAAGTCTCCCCAAGGTTTTAAGGGTAGATTCGAACCGATATTTCAATGTGAGATGTTCCGGAACAACTGTGAATGACCCTAAAATAGATGGGGCCACAGCTTTTGTGATTTCTCCGCTCAGTTCTTTATAGAACGAATCATCTCTGCAATCCTGTGTCTTCGGGAACGACCAAATGATATTGATGATTCCTTGTCCCTTTCGACTGGCATAATAAGCGGCGAACCTCCGCGCCGCTTCAGCGAACCATTGCTTCAGTTCATTTTTCGATGAAGCGTCCAATGACTTTTTATCGAAACTTTGCAGGCCGAATTTATCACTAAACAGGCGAGAAGGGGCAGGACCGTGAGAAAGACAGAGCAACTCCTTTTCAGTGGTTGCAGCGTACGGTTCCGTGGGACCTGGCGCAGTAAGAGCCTGCAATATACGACC
>JBAXON010000246.1:0-4758 GCA_037133255.1 Deltaproteobacteria bacterium | reverse complement strand
CTCAAATTTATCCACAGCCTTCATCAAACCGATATTGCCTTCTTGAATCAAATCCAGAAACTGCAAACCACGATTTGTGTATTTTTTGGCAATACTTACAACCAATCGCAAATTCGCTTCCACCAGTTTCCTTTTTGCTATTTCCGCTTTAACTTCACCTTCTTCAATAGACTCAACAACGATTTTCAAAGTAGCCGCCGGTATTTCTACTTCTTTCGCGATATGTTTTATCTTTTTTTGCGCTTCAACAATGGCAGTTTGGCTCTTATGCAAAACATCGACAGATACGCGCGTTTCCTTTACCACACGCTTTTCGTCCTGCTTTGATTTCTTTATTTTTACCCAGACCTTCTCCAATTGCGCCAGAGTTAAGCCCGTTTCTTTCTTATATTGATTAATAATTCTTTCGGATCTCTCAATTTCATCCGTGTAAAATCTCAGGCGAGCGACGAAACGATGCATCTGTTTTTTGCTGAAACGTATTTTCCGGCAAAGGGTGATTATATTTTTAGTATTTTTTTCTAACTCGGCCGTTAACGGTTCGCTCTTTTTGGCACTAATAGTTTTGGATTTGAGCTTTTCGCGCAATACCTGATTACGATCGTCAAATAGCCTGATTCTATCAATAAGTTTTAAAACTCTTTCTTTATGTTCATCTTCTTCCATTACTCCTTCTTGATCTTCAATACTATCCACAACACTCTTGATTCTAATTTCCCCTGTGAGTAGTTTTTCGCCTATATTGAACACCTCTTTAATCGAAACAGATAAGCGAAAGATAGCCCACATGGTTTCGCGCGCTCCCTGCTCAATTTCTTTGGCTATTTCCACTTCACCTTCGCGGCTTAAAAGCGAGACCGACCCCATCTCCCGCAAATACATTTTTACCGGATCGCCGGTTTTTCCTACACCCGGTACCAGCGAAAGCGCCTCCGGAAATTTCACAGGGACTACTTCCTCCGCCGTTTTCTTCACCAGAAGTTTATCACCTTGTTCAGTATCAATGATGTCAATATTTTTTTCTCCAAAGAGCATAATAATATCATCGATCTGATCGGAAGAAGTCACATCCGACGGCAACAGATCGTTGACGTCGTCATAAGTTAAAAACCCTTTTTCTTCGCCCAATAAAATTAATTTCTTAAACTCATCGGATTCTATTTCTTTCGCCATTTGGCATCTCCCAAATTTTATTATTTGTTAATGTAGTTCTTTTTCTTCTTTCATTAAATCCTGCTTCTGAAAAGTCAGCTGTTGGACCAACTCTTCATCGCCGCTTTCTTGTGCCTGACTCAACTTAAACTGGACTTGGCGCTTTTGTTCCTTATACCACTTTTCTTTAATTTTTCTTATATTATCAGTAAAGTTTTTTTCCACCACCGCATCATCTGTCGGTGGTGCCTCCATAATTAATTTATGCATTTTCTCCCGCAAAGGCCTGTCATCATCAGCGGACAGTATAACATTTATATCTACAAAACCCAACAGCCTATAGGTTTCAACAATTTTTTCCCCTAGCTGTTTCAACTCCGGATGCAAAAAATAATCTAACACCTTTTCGCTTTCCACATAAGTTGTTTTCTGCGGATACTCCAAAAGCAGCCTGATCAAGTGCACTTCCACGGGATCAATGTGAGCATCAATCGTTTTCTTTTGACTGCCCCCCTTAGGTTTTAGCTGGACATCTTTTTTATGGATCTCCTTCTTTAGTAGTTCCTGAGGAATGCCCAATTTTTCCGCTACACGTTTTATAAAAAGGTTCCTTTCAATTTCATCGCCAATTTTGCCGATGAATTCCGTCGCGGTTTTAACCAAATCCCGGTTTTCCTCAAATGTCTTACCGTTGCCCAAAACATTTTCAATATAGTAATCGCTAATCGCCGGAGCTAACTCGATTAGTTTATCAAGTTTCTCTTTACCGTATTTTTTCACAAAATCATCAGGGTCACAGCCTTCCGGCAGGATTAACGCCTGCGCGTGCATGTTCATACTTAGAAACAGTTCCAGACTGCGATCGAGCGCCTTTTTCCCTGCTTCATCCGGATCAAAAAGAGCGACAACATCCAAAGTGTAACGGCGTAAAAGCTCCAGGTGCTCCCGAGTCAACGCGGTACCTAAAGTGGCAACTACATTGCAGATGCCCGCGTTCCACAGAGAAATCAAATCTAAATAACCTTCGACAATAAGCGCAAACTTCTGTTTACGTATTTCCTCTTTCGCTTTGTTCAAGCCATATAAATTCTTCCCCTTGATATAAACAGGCGATTCCGGCGAGTTCAAATATTTCGGCTCGCCCTTTTCCATAACTCTGCCGCCAAATGCAACTATTTCACCAAAGATATTTTCTATGGGAAATATAAGGCGACCACGAAACCGATCGTAAAAGCTTCCCTCTTTGCCGGCAACTATCAGGCCTGCCTGCTCGGCTAATTTCAAGGATGAACCAATACCTTCAATATAATCTGTCAAAGAGCGCCATGTATCCGGCGCAAAACCCAACCGGAAATGTTTGATGGCATCGTCGGAAATACCTCGACTTTGCAAGTATTCGCGGGCACCTTTACCCGCGGAAGAATTAAGATTGCGGCTGAACTGCTGCGCCGCTTTCAAATTCAAACCGGTTATTTCCTCACGCAGAGAATCCTTTTGACTGCCATCTTTATTAACCGACCTAAGCGGTAAAATAACCCCCGTCTTTTCCGCCAGAGACTTAACCGCTTCGGGAAAAGTCATATTGGCAATCTTCATCAGCAAAGTAATAGCATTGCCACCTTCGCCGCAGCCAAAACAATAAAACATTTGCTTTTCGCGATTGACGGTAAACGAAGGTGTTTTTTCCTGATGAAAAGGACAAAGCCCGCTATAATTCCGTCCTGCCTTTTTTAAAGTCAGGTATTCGGAAGCAAGCTCAACTATGTCTATCCTGCTTTTAATTTCTTCAATCTTGCTGTCATCAAAACGCACTGACTATTCTTGCCTGTTTTAAAAATTTTAATTTCTTTTCTAGCCAAATCATTGGAGGATAGGAGTCTCTATTGAGACAAGAGCTCTTTAACTTTTTCGCCAACCATTTTACCATCAGCCTTGCCGGTTAGTTGCGGCATCAGTATTTTCATTACCTTGCCCATATCCTTGACCGAAACAGCTCCGGCTTCCGCAATTGCTTTTTGAATAATACTTACAACTTCGTCATCTGACATTTGCGCCGGCATAAATTCCTGCACAACTTTCAGTTCCGCCTCTTCTTTTTCCACTAGGTCAGTCCTTCCACCTTTGGCAAACTGCTCAATGGAATCTTTTCTTTGCTTGACCATCCCGGAAATAATCTGCAGTGTTTCACTTTCGTTTAAAGGCCGCATCAAATCAATTTCCTTGTTATGCAATGCGGTTTTCAGCATGCGAATAGCCGAAAGCCTGACCTTATCCCTGGCTTTTGCAGCAATCACCATTTCATCATTTAATCTGGTATTTATATCCATTATATTCACCTCTTTTGTTTAACCCAAAGGGTCTTGCAGTTTTCTACCACCGAGAAGATGCATGTGCAGATGGAACACCACCTGACCACCTTCGGCATTGCAGTTAATTACTGTGCGGAACCCTCGCTCACTTATGTTTTTGATCCGGGCTACTTTTTGCGCCGCGGACATCAAATCACCGGCAACATTGATGCTCTTATCGTCAAGATCCATAAGTGTTGCGATGTGCTTTTTAGGAATGATAATTACATGCACCGGCGCCATTGGCTGAATATCGTCAAATGCTAAAACTTGATCATCTTCATAAATTTTGCCGCAGGGAATTTCCCCTTGAGCTATTTTACAAAAAATACAATCCGCCATAATTGCCACCACCTTTTTTTCATCACGATGCTTTTTTACATTTGGCAATCGCTTCTGTCAGAGAAATAGCACCTGTGTAAAGAGCGCGGCCGATAATGACTCCGCTAAAATCGCACCCTTTTAGGGCCAGAAGTTTTTCCACATCAGCAATTGTTGCCACGCCGCCTGACGCAATAACCGGAATGCGGACAGCCATTGCCAATGCCTTTGTAGCTTCAATGTTGACGCCTGTTTCCATGCCATCGCGCTTAATATCTGTATAGACAATTGCTCTTATCCCGCAGCCTTCATAACGCGCCGCAAGCTCCACAGCACTTTGCTGCGTCTTTTGCGTCCAGCCCTGTATGGCAACCATGCCATCTAATGCGTCAATGCCCAAGATGATTTTTCCCGCGTATTTTTTCCCGGCAGCGCGGACAAGTTCTTCATCCTGCAGCGCCGCCGTACCCAGGATAACACCGGCAACTCCATTTTCGAGGTAATAATCAATCGTCTCCATATTTCTTATCCCGCCGCCAACCTGAACAGGGACATTTACTTTTTTCGCAATATCCAGAATGATTGCGGCATTACGGGGAAGCCCGGCAACGGAGCCGTCAAGATCAACTATATGAATAAGCTCGGCGCCCTTCCCCGCCCAGGCCAGAGCCATATCAATTGGATTATCCGCATATACCGTAACACGATTAAAATCACCCTGAGCCAGCCGTACACATTGACCATTCTTGATATCAATTGCCGGAATAATAATCAAATTCGCACTCCATGATAGAAGAAAGTCCGGAATCAGGCATCATTGAAGATTCCGAACAAAAGAAATCACGGGTATAACCACCAAGGCAAGCTTTGAAAACAGATTCCACAGCAAGCTGCGGGGTATTATACCCTGCTTTTGCAGGATAATTCGACTAACAAC
>JBAXON010000245.1:0-4874 GCA_037133255.1 Deltaproteobacteria bacterium | reverse complement strand
CCGGCGGTGACCGCGAATCTCCGCTTCATCACGAACACCTCCCAGAGAAATACGAACAAATTTTCTATTTGTCGCCCGTGCTACTGATTTGGCAATAGATGTTTTCCCCACGCCGGGCGGGCCAACCAGGCACAAAATCGGACCTTTATTTTTCTTTGCCAGTGTTTGTACGGCAAGATATTCGATGATGCGTTCTTTAACCTTTTTCAATCCGTAATGATCTTCTTCAAGAATATTTTCCGATTCCCTCAAGGTGAATTTGTTTTCTGTTTTATCCGCCCACGGCATATCAATCAGCCAGTCAATATAATTTCTAACAACTGTTGCTTCTGCCGACATCGGCGCCATCATTTGTAATTTTTTTATTTCCTGACGAACTTTTTTTGTTGCCTCTTCTGATAGCTTCTTTAATTTAAGTCGTTTTTCTATATCCGCTATCTCATTGCGAAAGTCATCTTTGTCGCCCATTTCTTTTTGGATCGCGCGCATTTGCTCATTGAGATAATAATCCTTCTGCGTCTTCTCCATTTGCTTTTTCACGCGCCGCTTAATTTTTTCTTCTACTTGCAGGATTTCAATCTCGGAGAGCATCAGCGAATAAATAGATTCCAGACGTTCGCCAACGTTTAATATCTCCATAATTTTTTGTTTGTCTTCTAATTTTACATTGAGATGTGTCACCACAACATCGGCAAGCTTAGATGCATCATCAATTGCCGCTATTGTTCCCATCATCTCGACATGAACTTTTTTGCTTAGTTTCAGATACAGTTCGAAGGATTCCTTAATGCTGCGCGTTAGCGCCTGCTTTTTAATATCGCTTTGGTCGTCAACATCTTCTATCTCGCTGACCTTAACTAAAAAATAGTCATCATTTCGTAAATATTCTTTAATGATACCGCGCGTTTTGCCTTCTACTAAAACCTTTACCGTTCCATCCGGCAATCGCAATAATTGGATAATAATTCCGATGGTACCAACCAGGTAGATGTCTTCTTGAGCGGGATCGTCTTTCTTGGCGTTTTTTTGAGCAACCATGAAAATACTTTTCTCATCTCTCATGGCTGATTCTAACGCGGCAATGGACTTTTCTCTTCCGACAAATAGTGGCACGATCATGTGCGGAAACACGACAACGTCTCTTAAAGGCAAGAGTGGTATTGCAAACTGCTTATTTTTATAAATGAATTCTTTGTCTTCAACCATGTATTTATTCCATATATTTCTTAAGCTGATTCAGATTTAGTTTCATAAATTAATATTGGCTTCTCTTTATTAGTGACCACTTCTTCACTAATGACACATTCCTTGATATCAGGCTGCGAAGGAACATCATACATTACTTCCAGCATTGTATTTTCCAGTATCGAGCGTAAACCCCGCGCTCCTGATTTTCTCTCCATAGATAATTTAGCAACAGCCCGTATTGCGCCATCGGTGAACTTCAACGTCACATTTTCCAGTTCAAAAAGTTTTTTGTATTGTTTAATAATAGAATCTTTTGGTTCCAATAAAATACGGACTAAAGTTGATTCATCCAAATCATCGAGCGTGGCTATAACCGGAAGACGACCGATAAACTCCGGGATTAATCCAAACTTCAACAAGTCCTCCGGACGAACTTCAGCAAGTACTTCTCCGACTCTTTTTTCCTTTTTACTTTTAATTTTAGCGCCGAAACCAACACTGTTAGCACCCAGGCGCTTGGAAATGATACTTTCCAGATCATTAAAAGCGCCGCCGCAAATAAATAAAATATTAGTTGTATCAACTTGAATAAATTCCTGCTGCGGGTGTTTGCGTCCACCTTTAGGCGGAATATTGGCCATTGTTCCTTCCATAATTTTCAAGAGCGCCTGCTGCACGCCCTCGCCGGAGACATCTCTTGTGATAGAAGGATTACCGGATTTTTTGGCAATTTTGTCGATTTCGTCTATATAGACGATACCCTTTGAAGCCCGGGCAACATCGTAATCTGCATTTTGCAGTAGACTCAAAATTATGTTTTCAACGTCTTCGCCGACATAACCGGCTTCTGTAAGTGTTGTGGCATCAGCAATTGTGAAAGGAACATTGAGGAATTTGGCTAATGTTTTGGCCAGCAACGTTTTACCTGAACCGGTAGGTCCTACTAATAGAACATTGCTTTTTTGAATTTCAATACCATCGGAATCAATTTGTGAAAACAATCTTTTATAATGATTATAAACGGCAACAGATAATATTTTTTTTGTTTTATCCTGGCCGATGACATATTGATCCAGGAATTTCTTAATTTCTTTCGGTTCCGGTAGACCTTTTTTAGCACCTTTTTCTAAAGTTTTATCTTCTTCTTCCTCGACAATACAGCGGCAAAGCTCAATACATTCATCGCAAATATATGCGGTCGGGCCGGCAACCAGTTTTCTTACTTCACTTTGCATTTTACCGCAAAATGAACAAAACAGCATACCCTGCCCCATTCGATTGTCTTTACTTCTTTTTATCACTTATGTTCTCCTTTATTTCAGGTGATAATGGCTTTCTTACTATAATGTCGTCAATTAAACCATATTCTTTAGCTTGTTGGGCAGTCATAAAATAGTCACGTTCTGTATCATTCATTACTTTGGAAATCGTCTGCCCAGTTAAATCAGCCAGAATCTGGTTTAATTCTTCCTTTAATCTTAATATTTCTTTTGCCTGAATGTCAATATCTGTTGCCTGCCCCTGAAACCCTCCCAATGGCTGATGAATCAATATGCGTGAATGAGGCAGCGAATATCTTTTGCCTTTTTCACCTGCCGCAAGCAGTATCGCCGCCATACTGGCAGACTGACCCATACACACTGTTGAAATGGGAGGCTTGATGTATTGCATTGTATCATAGATTGCCATACCGGAACTTACATGACCACCCGGTGAATTTAGATAGAAAAATATTTCTTTGTCAGGATCTTCGGACTCCAGATAGAGCATCTGCGCGACCACGACATTGGCCACATTATCATCAATCGCCGTTCCCAGAAAAATTATCCTGTCCTTTAATAAACGAGAATATATATCAAAAGCTCTTTCACCTCGGCCATCCTGTTCAACCACCATAGGAATTAAATTCACTATTTACCCTCCACAGCCATACCAATTTTTTCTATGATTTTAATATTGGCTTTTTGTTCAATAAAGTCAAATGTCTTTTTTTGAATTAATTCAGTTCGAAGATTATCTTTCCTTTCTTCCTTTTCGAACGCGGTTCTTATTTGTTCATAATCCCGGCCGTATTTTTCAGATAATTCCTTGATATGCTTATCTAAATCTGCTTCTTCTACCCCAATTTCTTCTTTTTGGGCAATCTTTTTAAGCAGCAAAAATGATTTTACGATTTTTTCAGCCTCTTCTTTAAATTTATCGTGCATTTTGAAGCTTAGTTCCATGGCACTAGTCTCATCCATGCCGGCAGAAGTCATTCTTTTTTGAGTGTCAGCCATCATATGAAAAATCTGTTTCTCTACAAGCGATGGCGGGGCTTCAAAATCATTCTCTTTAAGAATGATTTCCATTATTTTATTTTGCAGATTAGTTTCTGTGATGCGCTCGCAATCCTGCTCCAAAGCCTTACGCGCGTCATTTTTCAACTCATCCAAAGAATTGTATTTGTCAAAATTCTTGATAAAATTTTCATCTATTTCGGGCAATTTTTTTTCTTTGATATCTTTGATTGTGACCGTAAAAATAACATCTTTACCCGCAAATTTCTCTTCATGATAGTCTTCAGGGAATTTTACTTTAATATCAAGTGTTTCGCCATTCTTCATGCCGGGTATCTGCTCTTCAAAACCGGGGATAAATCTTTTAGAACCAAGCTCCAGAAAATAATTATCGGCTTTAAGATCCAGGTGAGCCACACCGTCGAGCGTGCCTGCGAAGTCAATAGTAACGTAATCACCCATAATTGCCGCCCGGTCGTCTTTAACTACTTCCATCGTCGCGAACATCTGCCTTATTTCATTGAGTCTATTGTCCAGATCACTTTCAGTTATTTGAATATTTTCCTTTTCTACTTCAATACCATTATAACCCTTCGGTTCAAAATCAGGCTCTGTTTCAAAAGAAGCAGTAAACGTAAAATTGGTATTGTCCTTAAATCCCTCCTGTGTAATATCCGGCTTAGAAAGAGCCATGATTCCTTTGTCATCCAGTGCCTGCCAATAATATTTATTGATAATATTGGTAATTGTTTCTTCTTCAGCATGGTCTTTAAAATTACTTTCTAATACATTACGGGGAACTTTCCCCGGACGAAAACCTTTTATTTTTGCTTTTTTGCCAATATCCCGATAAACAGCATCAAGCGCTTCTTTTACTTCATTCCAAGGTATGTCAAAAGACAGCTTTTTTTTGATCATACTTATTTCTTCTATGTTTATTGCAACTTCACTCACTGCGGCCCATCTCCTTTGTTTTTGAAATGTTATAAATTTGCGTTAACCTGGTGCGAGAGAAGGGACTTGAACCCTTATCCGCTAAGCGGGCTGGATCCTAAGTCCAGTGCGTCTGCCAATTCCGCCACTCTCGCTTGAAAATTTCGAGCAGTTATTATATATTCATTACGCAACTAAATGTCAACGCGGATTATTCCCAGGCATCTTCCCAATGGATTATATACTTTTGAAAAAGAATAAAAAAGATGGTCGGGGCGAGTGGATTTGAACCACCGGCCCTCTGAACCCCATTCAGATACGCTACCAGACTGCGCCACGCCCCGACATGTTACAAAGTGTTGAGGTGATTACCATCATCCTGAAATCATGTCAAGAACAAACCAAAAATGACAATTATTTAAAAAGTATTAAAGAATATTACTGATCCATTCGATATAATCATGTAAGATGGTA
>JBAXON010000244.1:0-4919 GCA_037133255.1 Deltaproteobacteria bacterium | reverse complement strand
CATACGGAAATTAATAAGGGCAGTCAGGCCATATACAATAGCACGAATAAAAGTTCTAAATACTACGGTAATAATGCATGATTTGATAATTGATCTATGCACAAATTCTTCAATCGAAAGAGGCTTATGTCTTTCTTCAAATTATTTTAATCTGATGAAGGCATTGAAGCAATTCAATATGGATAATATTTATAATCATTGGAAAATCGAAAACTATAAGAAATATGCCGAGCTGGTAATAAGCTCCATATACGGCATGTTAAAAAAGTTTTATAGGGGCGAAAAAACTTTGGCCGAGATCGCGCGATACAAAGAAGTGTATCCGATTTTTTCAAAGGTGTTTAATGAATGGATTGTAAAATACGCAGCTTTAGATGGCAGAAATAAAAGGTATAAGAATAAAACATTATACGATCTTAGAGATGAAAATGATTACAACAAGGCGATCATAGATTTCATATCCGGTATGACAGATTCATTTGCGATTAAAATGTTTGACGAAATTATAACCTTTTAACATGACAAAAATCATATAATAATGGATGGTTGAAGAATATTAGATATCTCTTTGACAAGCAAAGACAATCTTGTTATAAAAATCAAAAGTCTTGTGTGCTGAATAATGGTTGTAAATATGATATCCGTCGAAATAAAATCTAATTTACTAAGTTGGGCACGTGAACGCGCCGGTAAGGATTTGTATTCTTTAGAGCGCAGTTTTCCCAAACTGGCTGATTGGGAAAGTGGCCGCGTTAAACCTACGCTTAAACAGATTGAACGCTTTGCAAAAGCGACGCACACACCCGTTGGTTACTTTTTCTTAGAAAAACCGCCAGTAGAAAAAGTCCCCATACCCGATTTCCGGACAGTTCAAAACGAGTTTACCGCAAGGCCAAGTCCAAATTTGCTGGATACTATATATGTGTGTCAACAGCGTCAAGAATGGTATCATGATTATGCCCGTGCTATGGGTGAAGAACCACTTTCCTTTGTTGGCATGGCTTCCATTAAAGATGATGTAGTCAATACAGCAGCCAAGATGCGTCAATTTATCGGATTTGATATTGACGAACGGAAAAGAATGCCGACTTGGGCAGATGCATTACGCAAATTTATTGATCAGGTTGATTCTATCGGCATTATGGTTATGTGCAGCGGTGTTGTAATGAATAACAATTATCGGCACCTTAATCCGGAAGAGTTTCGTGGCTTTGCAATGGCAGATCCATTAGCGCCGCTCGTCTTCATCAATGGTGCGGATACCAAAGCAGCGCAAATGTTCACGCTAGCCCATGAAATTGCACACATTTGGCTTGGACTATCTGCTGTTTCCGATGTTCAGGCATCCTGGATATCGGATCATCGCGTTGAACGCTGGTGCAATAAAGTTGCCGCTGAATTTCTTGTGCCTTTAGATTTAATCAAGCATGACTTCCAAAAAAATGCGGATTTGTTTGATGAGTTAAATCGACTGGCGCGACGTTTCAAGGTCAGCACATTAGTTATTTTGCGTCGCATTTACGATGCAGATCACATTACTTTCAATAAATTCCAACAGGTATATCAAATGGAATTGGAACGATTGATAAATATAGTCGCCAAAGGTGGCGGAGGTAATTTCTATCTTACGCAGGCTGCACGTGTCAGTAAGCGTTTTGCACGTGCATTGATTGCCAATACATTAGAGGGGCAAACCCTTCATCGTGATGCTTTTCGCATGCTGGGCTTTTCCAAATTGACAACATTCCGTGAACTCGGGCAGAGTCTGGGAGTGTATTAATGGCCTATCTTCTTGATGCAAATATATTCATTCAGGCAAAAAATCTTCACTATGGCCTGGATTTCTGTCCTGCTTTCTGGCAGTGGCTTATTGAAAATAACAAATCTAAAATTGTTTTCAGCATTGAAAAAGTTGGCGATGAAATTAATGCCGGTGCAGACGAGCTCGCTGATTGGGCGGCGCAGTGTGACGAGAATTTTTTTCTCAAGCCTGATCAGGCGATATTACCGGCCTTAGGTACGGTAAGCCAATGGGTTACGCAAAATGGTTATGATCCAGCCGCAGTGAGTGTTTTTCTGCAAGTTGCTGATTATTATCTGGTGGCACATGCTATTGCTCATCAGTACACTGTTGTGACTCATGAAAAAGCTGCTGGCTCAAAAAAGAAAATTAAGATTCCTGATGTATGCATTGGCCTTGGTGTTAAATGCATGACGCCTTTTGAGATGCTTCGCCACGAACGTGCGCGTTTTATCTTGGGCGCCAAAAAATAAACACTTCAAAAATAATCCGGGACGGTTGTTCTATTTAAGTGATATCGCCAGCAATCCCTCGGCATAATTTTCACAACGGTATTACTTATTATTTTAAAAGCAGCTCGTTATAAAGAACACATACTTTATGCACTTGAAATATTGTGCAAATTCTGATTAATCTATCAGCCAGAGGCTTTCTAATATGACAAAAAAAACTGTTACTGAAGAAATAAGCGCTGGATTGGTTTCATCCGCGCTTAAGGTGAATCTTGAAAGAACGGCTGTAGCCGTGGCTATACCTGCGCAATACGATCCATTGCTCAAGGTTGTGGAAAGTCATTATGGCCTGCAGAAAAAAACCCAGGACATGTTGACTGAACTCAACCACCCGTTTGTCAACTGGGAGTTTGTTCTCAAAGAGTTGAAAGCCATTTCCATCGGCGATTTCTATATCTACAGTCGTCATTCGGATGGGCTTACCGCTCTTACTGTGATTTTGAAGATATATCAGGATGTAATTAAACTGCCGCAAAGCGAGGAGATCAAAGATAGCGCCATTCATTATCTTTTTGATTACATCGACACTCTCCTTGTGCAGAGCAATGAATTGCTTCCCCGGAATTTAGTTTTGATTCCCGAAATTATCGGTTCATTGCTGAACGAGGCGGAAAGAGACGCAGCCATCTTTAAAAAGACATCAACATATCTTAAAAGAACTATACGTTACATTGTGGAAAACAATATCAATGTTGATATTACCATGTTCGATCAGTTGCTCTACAGGATGTTCAAAATTACATATCAACACTGGCTTTCACAACCCGATCCCTCAGATTGGTTTGCCGCAGAAGAAGGAGAATCACCGGAGGCTTTAAAAACTTACAAAAGCTTCATCGAGCCTTTGAGCCATGAACATTTGCGGCTAAGGCTTGCAGAGTTGGAAACACTTTGTCAGGAACAGAAAAGCGCAAGTATCGCCGGGACAAAAAAATATCTAGAGATTCCCGACTATTTTCAGATAGTCAACGGATATTCGCAGGTTGCCGGGCAGTTGGAGAAATCCGCTGATTTCCAGGGGCGTCAGCATCTGGCTAAGCTGGACTTTCTGTTTAGCATCATGAGTGTTCCCGGCCTGAGCGATATTCACAGCAATACGCTGAGAGATATAAATTATTCCCTGAAAATGGTTTTTCAGGAAGGGCAAAAAGATAATCTGGACGATTTTGTGCAGAGAATTTTCGGTCTGCTGAAAAAGAGCAAATCCCGGCGAGAGTTTAGCAGTGCCATTATTGACTGCATCACCACGATGGCCAAAGAAGTCTTCGAGCAGAACAGCCATCCGCTTGTTGATACATTCATTAACGAACTTATTGCCTATGGTTTTCAATATCCGGAAATTAAAGGGGCGACTGCGGAATGGCAGGTTCAGGTAAATCCCGCCCATATAGCCAACATAAGAGCGTGGCTGGAAATTATAGCTCTGAAACCAAGATGGACAAAGCGCTTGCTTTCGGCCTTAATTGTCAACTTAAGAATTGGCGGCATCTTTGTTAGAGATACCGATCTTATCCAGAAGGATATTTCCGCACTGCTTAATGCCGAGATCGCGCCGGCCTACAATCTGGTCAAGCAGCTTCTGCGGGTCTTCCCCGTATATTTCACCGAGATTGGCGCTGAAGGTGAATTAAGAGATGTTTCCACTAATGTGGATGAACTATCGCATCGTAACGACAAGCTCGTCTACTTTCTGCGCAAGCAATCCCACGTGGAAAGCAACAGCATGCTGGTTGTTTTTGTAGAGGATATTTTTCAATACTGGTTTTCCGGCAAAAAAGAATCGTTGCGCAAACATCTGCCCTCTGAAGTTTATGAGCAGGTGATGGATTCCGGTGAATATTTTGATGACATGCACACAGCATTTAAATATTTATTCGCAAAAGTTCAAAGTGATCCCCGCAAGTTTTTGGAATGGGATCAAGCCCGCGTGCAAAAGGAGTTTCACCATGTTAAAGGAGTGAATTCCCGTGATCAGGAGCGCACCTTGCTGATGATCCGCCTCTATCAGTTGTTGTATAAAAAATACTATCCGCAGTATCTGGATCTACTAAAAGATTTGGAGGCGGTCAATGCTTTCCCCAAATCTGAAATATCATCGCTGAAAATTCATCTGGGCAAGAAGAACCGTTACAAGAGTCTTATGATCATCTTAAAATTCTTGTCCATATTGAAGGCCAGGATTATTTCGCCGGAAAAGACTAAGTTTTATGAGAACATTTATTACAAAAGGCACATTGCGGCGGGTATTCCGTCAATGTACGGAACCTACCATGAGCAGAAATTTGAGGCCGTCGGTTTGTCCTTACGGCTGGAGAGCCTGGCCACGATGCTCTTTGAGGAATTGATTCAGTCGTTGAATCTGAAATTTGTTACCAAGCGCACAATTACAAAGATCCATACATATTTATGGCTCTATATCAACGCCCTGGAGCTGGAAGGTATTGCTACGGAGGGTTTGGTGGCTAAAATAAAATATGTGACCAGCGCTTTGGCTGTCCGGCAGTTTACCCTCGAACAATACATAGATATCTTCCGCTTCATTTCCAAAGGCATTCAGGATATTCTCCGTGATTATTATATCGACGCGCACAGCACTAATTTGCATG
>JBAXON010000243.1:0-4950 GCA_037133255.1 Deltaproteobacteria bacterium | reverse complement strand
CGACTCCGGGCGGTTATATATACATCAATAAAGGATTAATTAATGCTGCTGAAAACGAAGGTGAATTGGCCGGCGTTATTGCTCACGAAATAGGCCATGCTAATGCCCGTCACATTGCCAATATTATCGAAAAGTCTCAAAAATTAAATATTGCCACATTAGCCGCAATCATTGCCGGAGCTTTCCTCGGAGGTGGTGGTGAAGCTACGGCTGCTATTGCCGCTTTTGCTGTTGCCGGTTCCACCAGCATGACTCTTAAATATATGCGCGAACATGAAGAAGAAGCAGACAGGTTGGCTGTATACTACCTTGCCGGCGCCGGTTACTATCCTGGCGCGATGGTTGATTTCCTCAAAATAATGAAACAACATGAATTTATATCCAAAACAATGCCTTCTTATTTGATGACCCACCCCGGTACTGATCAACGAATTTTCTATTTGGATAGTCTTATTCTAACAAGTTACCGCCCGACAGGGGCAAAAAATATCGTCGGTAATTTAAAGAGAATGCAAACATTGATTTCATTAGATGATGCTGATTTGGACACGCGGCAAAGACAACTACAAGATGCCTTGAGTAAGAAGCCCAAAGATGTCGATGTGCTCTATGCTCTGGCTTTAACTGAAGATAAGCTTGGCAAAACAAGCTTGGCCCTTGAGCATTTTCAAAAGGCGCTTAGTTTATCTCCCCATGATGAGGATGTTTTAAGAAATATCGGCTTGATTTACCTGAAAATGGGCAAAGCAGATCTTGCACTAACCTATCTTCAACGTGCTGCCAATTCCGATTCAAATAACGATGAAGTTATTCTAGCTTTGGGTAAAACTTATTTTGCTATGGGCAATTTTCAAAAAGCTCTCGAGAACTTTTTGAAGTTGGAAAACAACACATTTGACGATGTTGACATAAATTATCATATAGCCATGTCTTACGGCAAGCTCAACACTCAAGGTGAATCCCACTACTATTTTGGTTTATATTTTAAAAAGGCAAAAAAAAAGGAAAGCTCTCTCTTCCATTTTAAAGAAGCCCTTAAATATTTTTCGCCAGTTTCGGAGCGCGCCGGAACCATAAATAAGGAAATTAAGGAATTGGAAAGCCCCCCAGTCAAACAGCCGGTCAAAAAATAAAGCCTTCTTTTATCATTGCGAAAAAGCAAACAATACATTATAAGATCTTCAATTCAATTATTTTGGAAAGGAGTCTCAAAGTGAACGTTTTAATTTTTGGCCCTAACGGCAGTGGCAAAGGTACCCAAGGTGCTGTAGTACAAAAGAAATATGGCATATCCCATATTGAAACAGGTGTTATTTTCCGTCAGAATATTTCCAAGAAAACACCGCTTGGAGAAAAAGCAAAAGCATTTATCGATCGCGGCGAACTTGTACCTGATGATATTACTATACCTATGATTCTTGATCGCCTGAAAGAAGATGATTGCAAAAAAGGCTGGCTGCTCGACGGATTCCCCCGCAATCTGGCTCAGGCTGAAGCTCTCTGGAAAGCATTGGAGAAAGAAAAAATCAAACTGGACTACGTTATTGAAATTGATCTTGATCGTGAGTCGGCAAAGAAAAGAATTATGGGACGCCGCCTCTGTAAGACGGATAACAACCACCCCAACAATATCTACATTGATGCAATTAAACCTCATGAACATGATGGAAAAACCGTTTGCCGGATATGCGCCTGTGAGGATCTGACAACCCGCGCTGATGATCAGGATAGCTCAGCCATCGATAAACGCCATGGCATTTACTATGATACCAAAACCGGCACACTGGCGGCGGTCAACTACTTCAAAGAAAGAACAAAAATTGTGACTGTTGATGGCAGCGTTGGTGTAAAAGAAGTATCGGAATCAATTTTAAAGAAACTTACTTAAGTCGTCAGGAAGAAATTATGATAAAAGCCCCCCGGAAGTAATGGAGGGCTTTTTTTCTTAAAAACTATGGAAAATATAAGAAACTTCAGCATTATCGCCCATATAGACCACGGCAAATCAACCCTTGCAGACAGGTTGATTCAATTTACCGGCGTCTGCAACGAAAGAAATTTTCAGGATCAGATTCTGGATAATATGGATATTGAAAGAGAGCGCGGCATTACCATAAAAAGTAATGCCATCTCTCTTCCCTATCATGCTCATGACGGTAAAGATTATATTCTGAATTTAATTGACACTCCGGGACACGTTGATTTTTCTTATGAAGTATCCCGATCGCTGGCATCGTGTGAAGGCGTTTTACTCCTGATAGATGCCGCCCAGGGCGTGCAGGCGCAAACTTTGGCCAATCTTTATCTGGCGCTGGAACACAATCTGGAAATCATACCGATTATTAACAAAATTGATCTTCCCTCCGCTGATATTGACCGGGTACTGGAAGAAATTGATTCGGAACTAGGCCTTGATCCTGATACCCATATTAAATGCTCGGCTAAAGAAGGTATCGGCATAGAAGAAATTCTGGAAGCAATTGTCGAGCGGATTCCGCCACCGAAAGGTAGCGCCGACAATCCACTGGCGGCTTTGATTTTTGACGCGCATTACGATTCTTTCCGCGGCACAATTATTCACTGTCGTGTTTTCGAAGGAGTGGTTAAAAGCGGCGATATTATCAAGTTCATGTTCAACGGGACTGCTTACAAAGTGGAAGAAGTTGGCCATTTTCTGCTCACCCGCACCAAGCGTGAGAAGTTAGCCGCAGGAGAAGTCGGTTACATTATCGCCGGAGTGAAAACAGTCGCCGATGTTCGCACAGGAGACACAATTACCTTGCAGGAAAGGACTTGCAGTCAGCCCCTTCCCGGCTTTAAGGAGGTTAAACCTGTTGTCTTTGCCTCTATTTATCCCATTGCTTCTGATGATTACCAGGATCTGGCTGATTCGCTGGAAAAGTACAAATTAAACGACGCCTCGTTTATTTACGAAAAAGACTCTTCCGCTGCGCTGGGGCAGGGATTCCGCTGCGGCTTTCTTGGTCTTCTTCATCTTGATATTGTGCAAGAGAGACTGGAACGAGAATATGATCTATCGATTATCCTGTCGGTTCCCAGCGTCCGCTTCCGTTTCACGCTCAAAGACAACAAGGTTATTTATGTGGATAATCCCACTCACTATCCTGATCCTGCAGAGATTGCCAAAGGCGAAGAACCTTATATTCGCGCGGCTATGATGCTTCCTGAACGCTATCTTGGCACTGTCATGAAACTATGCATGGAAAAACGTGGCGTCAATTCCATTATGAATTATACTGGTCCGGGACGAGTGGAGTTATCATATGAGATGCCGCTGGCGGAAGTTATTTTTGATTTTTATGACCGTTTTAAATCCGTGACACAAGGTTACGGATCATTTGACTACGACATCATTGATTATCGCGAAAGCACTCTGGTCTTGATGGATATTCTGGTCAATGGTGAAAAAGTTGACGCTCTGTCACAAATTGTACACCGTGACCGGGCTCGTTCCCGAGGATTGAACGCCTGCGACCGGCTCAAAGACGAAATCCCGCGCCAGATGTTTAAAATTGCCATTCAGGGCGCTATCGGTTCGGAAATAATCGCCCGCAGTACCATCAGCGCGTTTCGCAAAGATGTTACTGCAAAATGCTATGGCGGTGACATCAGCCGCAAAAGAAAATTGCTGGAAAAACAAAAGGCTGGAAAAAAGCGTATGAAGATGATCGGCTCGGTAAGCATTCCACAAAGCGCATTTCTGGCGGTACTGAAATCTGATACCGATTAACATGAGGAAAAATGAACAAGCAGGGCTTTATATTCACATCCCTTTTTGCAAAAGCAAATGTGGCTATTGCAGCTTCTATTCAATTAAGTCACTAAATCTTATTCCGGACTTCACTTCCGCGCTGAATAATGAAATGAAGTTCTACGTTAATATTTTCAAATCATTTGATACGATTTATCTTGGAGGCGGAACGCCTTCCCTGCTGAGCGCTCAACAAATTGAAACAATTTTAAAGTCTGTTGGCAAACTTTACAAGATTGATCCTTATGCTGAAATCACCATAGAAGTAAACCCGGGCGACACATCTTTAGAATATTTTCGAGATTTACACTGCCTTGGTATTAACCGGTTAAACATCGGCATACAATCGTTCGATGATCAACTCTTGAATTTTCTTGGACGCAGACATTCTGCAAGGGATGCTCTGGCATCAATGGAAGCTGCGCAAAATTCAGGTTTTACCAATATCGGTATAGACCTCATTTACGGTGTGCTGCATCAGAATCTTCAATCGTGGGAAAATACTTTGCAAAAGGCTATAACACTCAAGCCTGAACATATTTCATGCTACCAGCTATCCCTTGCGCCTAAAACGCCTCTTTATCGGGCATATTCAGAACAAGAATTGAAACTGCCATCAAACGAGCAACAAGCAAAATATTTTTTTAGCACCGCTGAAATACTGGAGAATGCCGGTTATCTTCACTATGAAGTTTCCAACTTTGCCCGCGAGGAAAATTTAAAATCAAAACACAACATGAAATACTGGCAGCACGCGCCCTACCTGGGGTTAGGACCTGCCGCACATTCTTTTCTCGGAAACAAGCGCTGGTGGAATAAATCAGCCATAACGAGCTATATAAAAGACATTTCTCAAGACAAAATGCCGGTGGAAGAACAGGAATTCCTGGCATCTGCGCAATTGCAGTTTGAAACATTCTTTCTGGCTTTACGTACTCATACAGGCATTGATCTGAATCTCTATAAAACAAAATATGCTACTGATTTGCTTGAGGATAAAAAATCCATTATCGGCTCTCTGATAGAAAATGGTCTTGTGGAAATAAAAGACGGTTTTTTGCGTCCCACGCGGGCGGGGATGGCTGTAGCGGATAGCCTGGCTTTGATTTAAGAGTAGATATGGACCTATTGCCTCATAAATAAATGTTACCGAGAGAAGAGTGATTTTAGGTAACGGT
>JBAXON010000242.1:0-4979 GCA_037133255.1 Deltaproteobacteria bacterium | reverse complement strand
GGGCAATTTTTTCCGCTGCGTTTCGAAGATCATCTTCATTGGTTATGTTATAACGATCAAACACGCTTCTTGTTTTATGCCCTGAAATTTTCATTGTAACTGTGTCAGGAATCCCTGCCCTGGACATATTACGAACAGCTGTTCTTCTGTTATCGTGAAGCATCTTTCCTTCCAAACCAGCTCTCTTACATGCGCCATGCCATCCAGTCTGATAATTCTTTATCTGTTGGCCTTCTCTAAAACAGACATAATTACAGTGCGGATATTGTTTGTCTCTCAGCTTCTTTTGTTTCAGGATTACTTCAAAAAGATCACCCGCAAGAAAAATTATCCTTGCCTGATCATTTTTTGTTGTTCCTGCCCTTAAAGTAATTTTTCTCTCAAAAACATTTGTCTGATCCCATGTCAGATCGAGAATTTCCTGCTTTCTCATTCCAGTAAAATGAGCAATTATAAGGATTGACTTTAAATGGTCAGGCAGTTCATCACGTAAACGAATATATTCTTCATATTCAAAAAAACCTTCTCTCGGTGGTGCTTCTTTTAGCTTATGCACATAGGGAGGATTAATGACCCTTGGTGGCGTATGCCTCATACCCAAGGTAAACATTCTTTTCAATGCCGACAGCTCCCTATTGATCGTGCCATTACTTGCCTTATCTTCCTTTCTTGAGATTATATAGTTTTCTATTATGCTTGACGTAATATCCTTAATCTTCATTCCACCTAAAAAAGCGCCAAGATGTTTTAGGCTTCGTTCAGCACGATCCAAAGATTTACGGCTGTTCAGTTTATAATCGTTTACAAGATCAGTCTTCAGGTCTTCAAATGATGCGTTGTCATTATTCAGCACGTAATGTTTTCCTACTGCTATTTCCCCTTTCAATTTGTCAAAGATCCGTTGCGCCAGCTTCTTGTCTTCTGTTTCCGTTGACCGCCGTAGCTGCTCGCCATGATGAGAAAAACTCATCCACCAGACCGATTTTCTTTTATATAGACCCATTTTTTATCTCCTTTATGAGTCCCTCGATACGGTCTGATTTCCCGTGATTAGGATTATAGACTTCTTTGTTGCTTTGGTCAATTGCCTTTCTAATAAGTTTATCAATGATGATGTTGCCCTTATCTGTATTTTTTATTTTTATATTCTTTGATTTATTAATTCCGTCGAAAGCCTTGCCTCTATTGCTTTCCATCCAGGAGTCTATTTCCTGCTTCCTGAATCGAATAAGTTTACCGACACGATAATGCGGAATGCCAGAGGTCATCGCATAGATGGTCTTTACCTTAACTTTAAGATAGCTGGACAAATCCGCGATATCCCAAAAACCATTTTCAATTATCTGATCCTCTGCCATAACATTACCTTGCTGCATTTAATTCTCTAGAAATTCAATGTTGGAAAGGGATTCCTCGTATTTTCTTGACTCTTCCAATAATTTATACGCCTCTTGTTCCATTGCTTCCTGTGACATTCCGCCTGTTTGCTTTAATGCTTCCAAACATTCTTCATAGATTTCCCGTTCTGAAGGAGAGTTAAAGTTAATATTAGATTGAGCCTGTGTCCGCGCAGACTCTCTACCACTAGCTTCGTCTTTCAAAATATTCTGATATTGTTCGTCTTTTTCAGGTAGGGAGTTGTGTATAGCATTGATCGGATTTACTGACTCTCTACCTACATATCCGTATTGTTTAAGTATCGTTTCATATTCATTAGAAGTTATAACTATTTCCGAATAACCATGAACGATCCGTTTACGTAAGCTCATGCTCTTTAGACGTCTGCCGATCCACTGTGGCGATACTTGAAGATCTTCCGGCCTGTCCTGATTAAACTTTGTGCGTATATCATTGGTCTTGATGCTCCATTCGAGCAAGACTTCAAATCCGGCTTCATCGGTAATCTCTTTGATAATGGCAACAAGACGACCTTCGGTTGTTTCTTTTCTGGATTCATTTCTTTCCCCGGCAATGGCAAGAATTGAGTTTTCTAGTATCTGATGATTTACCGGAAGAAAGCTGTTAATAATAAACAGTGGCTTTGCTAAGTCCCAGATTCTGCCGGATATGCCCTCAATTGGTTTCATGTTGGGGAATGTTGCAAAAAGATTCCTTGCCCTCCATGCAGTCAGTCTTTCCTTATATTCCAGACCAAGTTCCGGACGCGGATTTTCGTAGTTGCCTGGGCTGTTAGGCATATTTATAGGCAAACAACGGGTTTCCAGTATCTTGTTCAGTTGTTCATTGCTGGCAATAATAGTCGGTCCATAGATATCGAAATAAACCGTGTCATTGAATGCGCCTTGATCCGGGTATAGAACACGATTGCACTTAGCGCCTTTTTCATAACGTCCGAGCAGTATATCTTCACAATTTCCCCGTGTAGCTTTTTTTGAAATATCCATCAAATCAAAGAAAAGTGTCCCGTGTAGATTTTGGCAATAACGGAATATGCTTGCTTCCCGCAGTTCAATAAGATGGATACCGCGAAAGGCAACATAGATAATCGACTTGCCGGTTCTGCTTTTACCTCTTTCCGGCACGGCATTGAAGAGAATACAAGGGCAGTAATCAATGCCGGGGTGATCGTGCAGATAGGTAAGAAATACATAGTGGGCAACAATAGCCCACTGTTCGTCATCTAGGGCGGAGAAGCGTTTCAGGTAGGTAAGCAAATCATCATAGAGAGAATGGTCTTCCTGGTCAAAGTAGCGCAAGACTTCAGCAGCACGGGGAATCGTAAACTGGAAGTGCTTCTTTTCCGGAATGGAGAAGGTTTCTTTTTCTGTGATATACTCCGGTTCAAAAACAAGCTGGCCATCTTTGACAATTGCATAAACCAGTTGACCGTCATCATTGATGCATATATCGACCAGTCCGGGGAAATAGGCTGAAAGGGAAGATTCGTTGAAGAAGTCCATTATTCCTCGCCTCCATTCGATAGCGTACCCCGCTGAATAGCTTTCTTGATGCAGGCGGTTTTAAAGTCTGCGGCGTTGTTGCGCCTAGTTAATCGGCTTTGTAGTTCATGCAGGGCATCATCACGGTTTGTTATTCCCAGGTGCGCAGCAAAGGAGGAAAGACAACCGTCGATATGGGAAAGATGCCATTCCGGCGATGCAGTTCCCGCTGATTTGTGAATCCGCTTTACCTCACAGGAAGGAGCATTTTGCTGGAAGCATTTTTGAACAGCACACCAGAAAGGATGAATTGTTCTCCGTTCGGCTTTTTCATTATCCGGAATTCGGAGAGAAAACCATTTCGATGTTAGATGGAGCCACAATCCGGCCTGTTTCTCTTTCAGATCGTCAAGGGAGTTAATGCCGAAGCGCCTGAGGTCAGTACGTTTAATTTCAAATTCTGTCCGCCAGATGTTTTCCGGTGATTCACGTTGCCAATATTCTAGGAACCAGAGCTTTAAGCCGCCTTTTTGTTGCACTTCAACGCCTTTGTTGTATATGCGCAATTGGATAGGAGACTTTTTATTCCCAACATAATAAGTTTCCACATCATTCTCGTCCAGGAAGAGGTTGCCTTTTCTGTTATGAGTGACCTTGTGGGAAAGCAGGAATTCGTAAGAGAGGCCACCGGGAACCAGGAAATCGGCGCAGAGATCGAGACGGCTAATCTGAACGAACTTAATTGATCCGCCGCCAATCGCCTTCAGGTCTTCGGTGATCCAGGATAAAGCGGTTTCAATACCTTTGAACCAAAGTGTCTTGGAATCGATGGAGAGATAGACGTTTGGTGATGATCCCGCCCGCGCAGCTATGCCGATAAAAAGATTATAAGCTTCAAACTGAAGATGAAAGCGGTAGTTTTCACCCTTGCCGTTTGGTCTGAAAATACAGGTTCTACCGGAAGGCAGACCGATAAGCAGACCACCTTGCTTCCTGGCTTGTTGTTTCTTCTTGTCCATGAGTTGCAGTCTTCGTTTCCAGTCTGACCCCCATATGACATATAAACCAAGATCAAGGGAATCAATGCCGCACAGTAGAAACTGGAACTCTTCAACTTGTGGGTTTGAAACATGGCGTGTTACAGATACCGCCATGTTTCCATTACTGCCCTGAGACTGGCAGCTGTCTTCAGGAACATACTTCACCGCCTTTCCGTCCGCCGGCGATGTTTCGGCGGCAGACGGAGAAGGCTGTGTCTCTTGTGTTGCTGAATAAGCAGTTATTTTATTCCCTGATGTTACAGGAATATAATCAGATTTATGAACGTGCAAAAGCTATCCTCCTATTGTTTTGGAGAGAGCCTTGACACGTTAAAGATATGCTGATAATTAAAGAATATCCTGAGTGTGTTACAAGACTCGCTCTGGTGTCTGAAAGGCCAAGCATCGTGACCCCCAAAGTTCGTATGCTTGGCTTTTCCTTTTTTGTATTTCTGCCTAATTATTACTTCTGATAAAATTACCCTCATTATGAAAGTACCTCTCATTCATACTTTTTGCGTTTTAAAGGGTGCTTTTCTCGAATCCCTTCCTTAAACGCTCTGAAACCTTTCGCCATAATGACACCAAATGCTCTTTTAAGCTTCGGCTCAACGGCAGAAAAATCATATTCTTTATTATCGGTCAGTTCTTCAATCTCTTCTATTCCGGTAATAACCATACTTTTCATCATATGATGTCTTGTCATGTTGGCTCTTCCTGCCCATGAAACAACATAAAGACTATCATCTTCCGTCAACATAATCGGAAATGGTTTTTCAGGAAGATTAGATTCAATAAATTCGCTTTGTCTTTCAAAATCCTGTTCCATATCAGCTTCAATACCTCTGAGAATAATCGCCAAATGAAAAAAATTTGCTAAATTTGACTCCTTTAGTTCATCAAGCCAAATCTTAATAAAGTTGACCATCAATTGTCGCCTGTTCGTATGTCCCCGCTTCGCTAAATCATCCAACCGAAATATATAATTTTCACTCAGCTTAATCGCTATTTGTTTTTCGCCAAGATTTTCAATCATAAG
>JBAXON010000241.1:0-4985 GCA_037133255.1 Deltaproteobacteria bacterium | reverse complement strand
CATGTGCTCGACGCGGCTGTCCAGACGATCAATGCCCTTCACAAACAAAAGCCATTCGATTTCGGCATCACTCTGGGCGACGCTTGCAACAGCACTCAGTACAACGAATTAAGATGGTATATCGATGTTCTTGACGGCAAGGTCATTACCCCAAGTTCCGGCGCTCATCTCGGAGCCGGCACCAAGGATTATCAGAAACCCTACAAGGCGGCAGGGCTCGATAAGACGATCCCCTGGTATCAGACTCTCGGTAATCACGATCATTTCTGGATGGGTTCGGTCCCCGTGGACTATAGTCTTCGAAAGGACCTTCGGCAATCCTTCATCAGTGACGAAGTCTTCGCCACATCAAATCTCTTCTTAGACTATACAAAAATTAACAACCATGATTACTATATGGGCGTGTTCGATGGTTCGACTCCTTATGGTGACATTATAAATGCAGGACCTGTCGGAAATTTCAGCAGCGCTCCGAAGGTTGTGGCTGATCCTGATCGCCGTTCACTTTTAAGAACTGAGTGGATGAAAGAATATTTTAATACGGCTTCCAGTCCGGTCGGTCACGGTTTCAAATTGGTCGATGCCAACAATGGTTTTGCCTGTTATAGCTTTGTGCCGAAATCAGATATACCGATCAAGGTTATTGTACTTGACGATACACAAAAGGAAAACGATGGCTCTGCCGACATCCACGGGCATGGCTTTCTGGACCCGGCACGTTGGGCCTGGCTTAAAAAAGAACTTGCTGATGGTGATGCTGCCGGTCAACTCATGATCATTGCCGCGCATGTACCGATAAACGTCGAAGTGACTGCGCCTAATTCCGAAATGGGTTGGTGGGTTAATCCGCAAAATGCTGTAACTCTGCCGGATCTGATTACGGAACTTCAAAGCCATCCGAATCTTCTCATGTGGCTCTCGGGGCATCGTCATTTAAATACCGTTAAAGCATTCATCTCCCCTGATCCTGTCAAGTCTCCTGAAAAAGGCTTCTGGCAGGTTGAAACCCCATCTCTCCGGGATTTCCCTCAGCAGTTCCGCACTTTTGAGATTTACCTCAACAGCGACTATACAATTTCAATCCTTGCGACCAACGTTGATCCGGCAGTCAAAGAAGGAACGCCTGCGGCGACATCGCGTAAATATGCCATAGCGGCAACGCAGATAGTCGGGACTTGGGGGCTTTCTACTAATTGGAATCCAACTAATGATTCAACCATAAAGACAATGCCAACCGGTTCGTACAATGCAGAACTTATCAAGCAATTGAGCCCGGCAATGAAGACGAAGATGGAGAAATACAGGGCATCGATACGGAAGTAATTATTTTGAAGAACTATGTGACCATATATCTCACTCGAAACTGGACAGGGCAATAAGGTGTATTTTAGATTGCTAAGGGCAGACCACCAGTAATCATCAACTTTTATTACTGCCCATAACCGAACAGTAGTAGATGGGGAAAGTGATTCCGTTGATTCAGTGATTGTTTTTACGTATGACTTCCTCAAGTCAGTAAAACATCGCCCTCAACAAAAATACGGTATTTAAATCCGAAATCATTAATATTGCTTTCTCGGTATTTATGATATTGTAAAGGCACGATGTGATATACTGAAGCCTACGAATGTATGGTTGAAATATTGTGGCACCGCCGGGAAACTAGACGGCAAGCGGAGAAAAAAACATCAAACTAGATATAGTGAGAAACCAGTCTACTCGACTCAGAGAGGATGCTCCGAAAGCCAGAAACATAATTGAACAATTGCATGTAAGACATACTACAACGAAGCCAGAGGAGATCAAATGGCGGTGAATTTTAGAAACAGAGGTGGGTGGCGTAGTTTTTTGTTGGGAATAATGATTGTTGGGGTCATGGCAGGTTGCGGTAGCCAGAATTTACAGAACAATCCTGCTTTAGTAGCTGAGGTCATCCCTGGTTTTGTTGCAGGCTATCTACCGAAGAAAGAACTCCCGAACAGCCTTTTCTTAATCCCTCCACCACCTGCCACAGGTACTGCTGCCCTCGCTCTCGACGAGGAGATCAGCCGTAGAAGTTTTGCGCTGCGAAATACACCACGCTGGTTGCTTGCCACTTCCGACGCAGATCTGCATTTTCCTCACGCAGCCAGTACATTTTCTTGTGCACTGAACGCCCCGATCACCGCAGAAGATACGCCGCGTTTATACATACTGCTACGCCGAACCCTGACCGATATTGGCGCTTCTACCTACACCGCGAAGAAACATTATAACCGCGCTCGCCCCTTTCTCTGGAACAAAGAACCGATCTGTACCCCAAAGGACCAGGCATTCTTGGAGAAGGATGGTTCTTATCCGTCCGGGCATACGGCAGTCGGATGGGGTTGGGCGCTTATACTCTCTGAAATTTCTCCGGACCAGACCGATGCAATACTCGCAAGAGGATTGGCTTTTGGTGAGAGCCGCAATGCGTGTAACGCCCATTGGCACAGCGATGTTATTCATGGCCGTACAATGGCTGCTGCCACCTTGGCTCGACTGCATGCCGAGCCTGCGTTCCAATCTGATCTGGAGGCCGCTAAGGACGAACTTGCTGCCGTCCGCAAAAAAAACCTAAAGCCCAATCGCGACTGCAGTGCAGAAAGCGCGGCGCTGGCCGTAAAACCATCACTGGCCCAATGAACAGCTAACAAATCAATCCAGCCGATCACTACGAACCGGCTAATTATTTCGTTAAGCAATCATTTCAACCGCAAACCCTCAAAACATTTTATCCACCATAGGTTATGATTTGTCGATGGGGATAGGGATTCCGTTGATTCAGTAATATTTTTACGCATGCCTTCCTGTAGTCAATAGAACGTCACTCGTGACGAATATGCAGGACTTCAATTCGTTATAAACACAATTCACGCTATATTTTGTGGAAATAGTCCCTGCAAACGATCCCTTGACAAGTAAAACTAGACATCCTATGCTTCTACTTATTAAAGAATACTTATCAAATTTCAACTAAAACTCAATCTTCACAAGTAAGGTGATTTATGGAGCTTCAAGGTAATAATAAACTGATAATAAAAGTATTCCTGGTGGGACTGATAATTGCGATTTTGAGCTATTTATTTCATCCTGAAATTGGGCAATTTAGCATTATGATGAACGGCGAGCCTGTTGCCAACCCGTTAATTCGTTTTGCCGCTGTTCCAACATTTTTAGCGATTATGCTAATTACCGGCGTACTGATAGTTTTGCTGTTTTTAGGAGTTGGCTTATACTTATTTATGGCCGTTGCGTTGATCGCATTCCTGGTGTTTGCCATTGCCGTGCCCTTTTTCTGGCCTATACTGCTTATCATTTTTCTGATAGTCGCGCTGATGTCATTTAATCATAATAAAGCATCGTAAAAAAGAAGCGTTCAGAAAAGGTGTGCAATCGAAAGCACCATTTCAAATACCTGCAGATTGTAATAAATGGAGGAGAATATGGTAGAAATAGAATTACCCAATCCTGAAGAGCTCGAGGAAAAAAGACGAAGTTCTTTCAGCAAAAAGGTTGCTCTTTTCACAGCAATCTATGCTGTTATTCTTGCAATATGTGCCTTGGGCGGCAACAATTCAATGAAGGAGATGCTGCTCGCACAGCAGGAGGCTAGCAATCAATGGTCCTTTTATCAGGCAAAGAATATTCGGGAATATCTGTACCGAATAGAAAAGGATCGGCTGGAGACACAACTAGTAGAACGTGGCGATGCCATGAAACCAGTGGCGCTCAAGCACTACAAGGCGGAAATACAAAAGGTATCGTCTGAAGAGGCCAGGCTATCGAAAGACAAACAGATAATATCGGTAGAGGCAAAGAAGCAGGAACACGAACGCGACATAAACAAGTCAAAGGACCCCTATTTTGATTTTGGAGAAGTACTACTGCAAATAGCCATAGTAATGTCATCCGTATCGATTATATCCAACTCTCGACCTGTATTCATCTTTTCGATTGGTGCAGCACTGATCGGTTCCCTGGTGACACTTAACGGCTTTCTGCTGCTGATTAGAGTACCATTTCTTCATTAATATAAGGTTAGGAGGTATTTGTATGTTTGAAGGACTTATGCAACCGATGCACCTCATAGTCATTCTGGTAATTGTTTTGATTATCTTTGGTCCTGGTAAACTGCCGGAACTGGGAGGTTCAATAGGTAAAGCGATCAGAGGGTTTAAGCAGGCGATGAATGAACCAGAGAAAAAACCGGAAGAAGAAAACAAAAAAATTGACAATCAAACCAAATAATAAAAAACGGATTCTCCGGCAGGCAGACTATTGATATTTAGTTGCAAGAAAACAAAGTTGCCCTGACCAAAGGTTTAAATATGGAAATTTTACAAAACAACTATGTTCATATCATTCTCAGTTCTGTTGCCGTCTACTTTTTTATCATCTTGGCCATTCGTCTATTTGGCAAGAAGGAGTTGGCACAGCTTTCCGTTTATGATTTGGTATTTATTCTACTGATAAGCAATGCGGTACAAAACGCGATGGTCGGTCCGGATTCAACACTAACAGGCGGTCTTGTTGCTGCTGGTTCTTTGTTCGTGGTTAATTTCATTCTTAAAAAATTACAATTCCACTTTCCAAAGTTCGGCAAAGCAATTCAGGGTGAAGCCATTATGCTGGTGTTTCAGGGAAAGATATTATCTGAACATCTGAAGAACTCCGGGATAACGGAAGATGAACTGATGGAAGTAATCAGGGAGCATGGTGTTGCAGCCTTATCAGACGTAGATCTGGCGGTGCTGGAAGTTGATGGTAATATAAGTGTCCTATCTACTGATCTCCATAAGAAAACGACCCGGCGCCGGAAATCACATAAAATCATCTCTAAACACCAATAGAGTGTGATATTGATTAATGACTCCTTTAGCTTTTATGTTTTTGTCGCACCGCCGGTGAATGACTATTCTGGCGAAATCGGCCACCTGTACCAGATGAAATCGGCCATTGGTTCC
>JBAXON010000240.1:0-5046 GCA_037133255.1 Deltaproteobacteria bacterium | reverse complement strand
CTCTGAACGTGCGCGTGGCCTGCCAGATCTCATCCCGGTTCTTGCCTGCCTTCTCCATCTGCTCCGCACGCGCAGCCGAATCGTGACGGAACGTCTTCGCTTTTGGCCCGATCATAATTTGCTTAGGGCCAAGACCTAACTTGCTCTCTAAGTTCTCTAGTGCATACGCCATATCATCGCTGGTAGCAGCCTTTTTCACCGCCTGCCCGGCGTTTGCAGCCGCTCTCTTGGCCTGCTCTGCCGTTAGCCTAGCCGCAGCGCGATCAACTCCTTGCATGGCAGCCGCAATCGTCGGAGTGTTCGGGCCAACAATCGGAGGAACCTTCAGCCGGTCCATGGTGTCGATAACCGGCTCCATATACTTCATCAGCGTCTCGACCGCGTCCATCTCAGCGCGGGTCTTTGGCATCCATCCGTACTTGGCCTCAAACTCCTTGCCTTTGCCGATCATCTCAGCAGCGGGTACGCCCGTCATTTCCTCTATAGCCTTGTTCCAAATGATTACACGCCTTTCCTTATTGATGGCAAGAGTAGCGTCCGGCAGAAATTCAATGATGTCCGCCATTTGTCGCTCGCTCTTTCGCAGTGACTCAGCGGACAGTTTACTCTCAGTTATATCCTCTATCATTGCAACAATTCGATTTCCTGCGGTTAAATCTCCACCGATCCGGGATGCGCTGGTTCGGCAATATATCTCACTCCCATCTTTTCGAATAACAGGCATAGGTGGTTCAAAGGAAATAAAAGATTCATTTTCCAGCATGCTATAAAGCATGGAACCATATTCTTTCCATTCCTGATCATTTCTAAACAAGATTCTTGAGCTTTTTCCTATTAATTCATCAGGTTCCCATCCACTTACATTTTTTATGGCAGGATTGGCGAAAAAAATTACCCGATTTTCCACACCGAATAAACCATGGGGTACTGATGAGAGAATTAATTCCTCAAGTTCCTGACTCTTCTTTAATTTTTCTTCCGACTGCTTGTGTTCTGTTATATCAGTTAACATGTTGAGGGTAGCCGGCCTTTCATTCCATTGTATCTGTCGCGCAGAAAGATGAAGCCATCGGGTTTCTCCCATTCTATTGATAACCCTGAACTCGTAGGCATCAGGAATATTCTCGCCTGCCAATCTCTTTTTGTAGCGTTCAAAGACAAAATTTTTGTCTTCCGGGTGAATGAAATCGACGAAAGTCTTTCCAATAATTTCCTCGACCGGTATAGCAAGGATGCTCCCTGTTTGATGGTTGGCATAGGCAATGTTGCTATCTTGCGCAATAAGGATGCCCTCGTTTGCATTCTCCACCAGGGTGCGATATTTTTCTTCGCTTTCTTTTAAGGCTTCCTCCGCCTTCTTGCGGTCAGTGATGTCATGAACAACAGTAAAACGATACTTTTTGTCTTGAATAAAAATATTTTCTGCTGATAACAGTACATTCTTGATATCGCCGTTCTTTGCTGTTAAAGAGGCTTCGACATTGGTTACATGCCCATTACCATCTGCTTTCAGTAATATGGTCTTTGCATTTTCAGTCGTTAAAATACCTAATTCGTGTGCCGTCTTACCTATTACTTCATTTTTTGTAAATCCCAGTAAAGTGTAAAAAGCTTCATTTACTTCAATGTATTTGCGGTCTTCCAAATCGCTTAAACCACAAGCGGAAGGGTTAATATGGAATAATTTGGAAAACTTTTCTTCTGATAACCTGACTTTTGAAACATCTTTAGTAACTCCAAAAATTGCTGGTTTGCCGTCCCAGAATCCATGTGAAACTCTTGTTTCAACTGGAATTTGAACACCGGATTTTGTAATAATCGGGACGGGACAAAACTCTGTTACCCCTTTTAACATTTCACCAACAATTCTAGCGACTTCATCGCGACGTTCTGGCGGATGAATCATTAAAACAGATTGACCCCTAAGCTCTTCCTTCGAGTAGCCGAGACGGTCAATAACTTTAGTATTAGTATGAATTATGTTCCCCTGTTCATCAAGAACAAAAAGAAATTCATCAATTGTGTTAAAAAAGAGTTCATAATTTTGATGGGTCTGTCCTAGTAACTCCTCAGTCAGCTTACGTTCGGTGATGTCCTGCCCGATGGACTGAAAATGAGTAATCTCACATTCATTGTTAAAAAAAGCACGGTCAGTCCAGCGACGCCAGTGATATTGGTTGGTTCCATCGGAAACAATCACTTTATGTTCATAAGTCTTCACAGGATTTTCAGGCGTGAGTGATATGTATTGGCGTCGAACATTTTCACGAGTCGCCTCATCAGGAAGGAAGTCAAGAAACTTTTGCCCGACAAGTTCATCAGGCCGTTTATGAAACAATTCACAGTAGGCATTATTTACATAGGTTAATGTGCTATCTGGTAAAAAACTGCAAATAAGCGCCGGCATATCCTCTGCAAACTGGCGATATTTTGTATAGCTATCGCCTAATTCGACAGATGTCGACTTTTGCTTAGGTTCTGATTCTTCCAGTTTCTTGATTTTCTTCTTTAAGGTGGCTATTTCTTCTAGTAATTCTAATTTTGTCTCGGATGTTTTTTTCATTTGATGCTCCGATTAGTGACAAACGATTAATGTTGTAAAAAAATGCTCAGTATTGTTGCATGTATTAATATCGAATGTAAAATATCGAATACCGATTGAGATGTCAAATGGAAAATGAAATAAAAATAACGATGGAAAACAGTCCGTTGAATGCTGATTATCAGTTTAAATCATCAACTTTTCCTGACCATACCGGTGTGTGGATAATTAGGAAGCAGTTTTAATAGCATCTACCAAGTCAGTAATCTTCGATTTTGAATCTATGTGAGTATTGTCGATTCAAACCTCTTAAAAAGAATCATACTATTGGCAGCAAATTACAAACGTACAAATCAAGTTCAAGCGAACTCCTCGCGCAAGGCAATAACCGCGGCATTAAGTTCCTGCATAAAGTCATTTATGCTGTCCACCATCTGCTGCTGTTCATTGGTAGTAGCGAATATCTCCTTGACGATTGCAATGAATTGGCTGATGTTTTCGTCAATCTCTCTTAATTTTTTTGCGTTGTCGTCAACCAGCATAACCCCGTTCTGTATGCCATCGATACTTTTTATGATAAGATCATTTATTTCGTTTGCTGCATCCGAGGAATTTTTTGCCAGGTTACGCACCTCTGCGGCTACCACCGAAAAACCGCTCCCGAATTCACCAGCCTTGGCCGCTTCTATTGCGGCATTAATAGCCAGAAGATTCGTCTGGAAAGCTATTTTATTCACTACGTTCACTATTTTTGAGATTTTCTCGTTATCCGCTGATATCTGCTGCATGGCGCCTTTGGCTTTTCCAGAAAGCACAGCCCCATCTTTAACCAGCGCCGCCGTCTGATTAGACAATCCATTAGCGGTTGTCGAACGGCTTGCCGTCATTTTCACGGTTGCGGACATTTGTTCCATGCCGGATACAGTCTTTTTCGTCAAGCTTTCGACAATCTGCTTCTGCTGATCGCTCGCCTTCAACGCCATATTTGTTTCTTCCTGGGCAATAGTAAGAGAATTAATCGACTGCTGCTGGCGTTCCATTACCTCTTCCTGATAGCACGCCTGTTCAAGAGCCATCAGGATAAACATGCTTATGAGTAGCGTAAAAAAGCCATAAGGAACCATCCAACAATATGGCAATCCTTTATTAAGGGAAATTATATCGTGCCCGGCTGTTAAACCCATGGCACCCATTGCAAAAAGGATTATTATAAAATTCCGCCGTTTGTCTTTTATTATCGCCATACAAACCAGCACGATAGAAGCAACTACATACGCGAAAGCATACAGCGAACTAATATTGCTGAAGTACCATTCTGACGAAGATAGTGAACCAAAACTAAAGGGGACAGAAACAATAACTGAGGAAGCGGCAATAATCGCGAAATTCACAATCCTTTTCCTTGCCAGAATTCCGGTCATCTCGGTAAAGAAAAGGAATATAAAGGTGCCGGTAAGCACGAATCCTGTGCGAGAGATTTGGAAGCTAAGGAACTTATCAGAGGCATCATTTGATAAACTTATCTGCACGGTAGTAAGGGCATAAGTTAAACAGACAATTGCAAAATAGAGATTTCTCCGCGTGCTTCCGCTCTTGAGTGTGAAGAAAAGAAAGAAGAAATAGAAGGAGATTATAAGAGCGGTTATCGAGGCTGCCTGCGCCAGATTGACATTGAAAAAATTTCGCCAGAAAACCGGTGCGACGTTACTTTCATAGGTCGAAAGATAAAGCTTATCGATTGGAAAGACACGGTGCTGGGGATATATCTGAAGCGCCAGTTCGTTTTCTTTATCTCCGAAGTTCAGATGTTCGGCCATGAGCTGGATATGGTGGGCGCTGAACACTGAATAACTCATGGCATTGTTGTGCACTCCAACGCGATAGATAAGCGCGCCATTTAGAAACAGGGTGTATGGATATTCCTGCGGACCAACATATATGCTGATCCTTTCCTTTTTAAGGTCTTCCGATACTTTAAAAGTCGTGCGGAAGGTGAACATGATCTTGCCCACTTCACCGCTTGAGCTCCAGAGATTACCATCATATTTCTTAAAACCCTGCGCAGCAGAATCGCCTGAAATGTTTTTCCCTTCTTGCTTTTCGCTCTCAAGAAAAGTATAGCCTGACAACTCGACAACCTGCTTGGGTTCACTTAGCACCACCTGCGCGAATGAATCCGCGCAAAACACCATCCCAGCAAGCAAAAACAGAGGTATCAAATTATTCCGGAAAATCATTCTTCATCCTTTTTTTGATAAATAATTGTTTTTCGAATACACATTTATAAGATAGGTCAACCTTTAATGTCAAGTGCAATATGGCAATAGAAATACTTGTCAAAATATTTTTGAGTAATATTTGTCGCTGGGTATCAATTACGATTATTACGGATTGAACTCAAGCATTTTTGTCGAGGTTGAAGTCTTACTGCTTTCAGGAAGACATGTTGAAAAAATTAAAGTTAAGTACGGTTCAGGATCACTTAGTCAAATAACTTTCAAGAA
>JBAXON010000239.1:0-5075 GCA_037133255.1 Deltaproteobacteria bacterium | reverse complement strand
CCCGCACGGATCATTCCCCAACGCTGATGGGGGTGAAAAAAACCATCGTCAGCACAGGCCATATCTATCTTGGCCGGGGCAAAACAGACAGCGCTCCTATTATGGTAATCCCCTTGCAGGGCGCAGGCGCCCAGATCAACCGCCTGCTGCTGATTCACATCATTTTCAATGAAACCCTAAAACTGTCGGAAAAAATAGAAGTGTTGGGATACCGGTATAACGATATCCGCAACCTGATTAATGAATACAATCTCACCTGGAACGACCTGTATTTGGATACACTGCCTCTGGAATCACTTTTCAGCGAACCTATCGAAGTGATCGCCGGGCAGATAAAATTTGAGCATGGCCAATCGTAGAATTTGTATCAGCAGAAATTTTCGGTATTCTAAACATTTTGCAAATAGGTGCTTGCCCGGTTGGATGTGGTGTAATAAAATTATTATTTGACAAAAAATGATTTAAAAGTAAGTATACGGCAAGCGATTGCCGATGGTCTCATGAAACAACTTTTTAAACCGGAAGACATAGAAAGAAAGGTTATCCTTATCTTGAAAATTCTGAACGAAAGTTCGGAAGCCATGGGCGCTCGTGTCATTGCTAGAAAGATGTCTGAGAAAGGCGTCCAGCAAAGCGAAAGGACCGTGCGCTATCATCTGAAATTAATGGATGAAAGAGGGTTGACCAAGCTTGTCGGAAGGCGCGATGGAAGAGCCATTACCAGACTGGGTATGGATGAAATCAGCAATGCTCGTGTTCAGGACAAAATCGGGCTTTCCATATCACGCATAGATGTCCTTTCTTTTAAAACAACTTTCAACCTCAAGAAGATGCGCGGCCTGACGCCTGTTAATGTTTCCTTCTTTCCCCAAGATCAATTTAAGAAGGCTCTCGTGGCGATGAAACCGGTCTTCAAGAAGAATCTTGCCGTAAGTTCCCGTGTGGCAATTGCACCGGCAGGAAAATATCTGGGAGATATTGTCGTTCCTGAAGGTAAAGTTGGTATGGCAACCATTTGCAGTATTTTGATCAACGGTGTTCTTTTAAAACACGGAATCCCGATCGATTCTAAATTCGGTGGAATTCTTCAGGTTAAAAACAGTGAAGTATTAAGATTTGTAGAGCTGATTCATTATTCCGGTTCATCACTTGATCCATCGGAAATATTTATCCGCGGCAAAATGACCTCCGTAGGACAAGTAGTGGAAAAAGGCGAGGGGAAAATTCTGGCAAACTTCCGGGAAATACCGGCACTAAGCCGGGATCTCGTTGAAGATATCGTAGGGGATTTGGCTAAGGCCGGAATTAACGGCGTTCTCTCTATCGGCAGCGCCGGAAATCCGGTTGGGCAAACGAGTGTGGATTTAAACAAAGTGGGCATGATTCTTATCGGCGGATTAAACCCTATTGCCAAAGCTCATGAAGAAGGTATTGAAGTTGACAATCAGGCCATGTCCACAGTGATGGAATTTGAAGACCTGCAAAGTATCGAGAAATAATATTTGCAATAGGCAATTATTTAAAAGGAGTTGTATAATTTAGAACGATTGCAGGGAGACTCTATGGATCTTAAACCTAAATCCCATGAAAAAGTATGCCAACTGCTCGATAAAGGCGTGGCTATCCCCAACCCCGGGACAATCGATATCGGCAATGAAATCAACATTGATCAGATTTCGGGAAATGGTGTTACGATTTATCCGGGTTGTAGAATTTATGGCGGTAAAACGGTAATTTCATCCGGTTGTAAGCTAGGCTACGAAGCGCCGGTGACGGTTGAAGACTGTCAACTTGGCTCAGAGGTCGAACTCAAGGGCGGTTTTTTCAGCAAGTCCGTCTTTCTGGACAAGGCAAACATGAGCATTGGCGCGCATGTCCGGGAAGGATGTATTCTGGAAGAACAAGCAGGCGGTGCCCACTGTGTCGGATTAAAGCAGACCATCCTTTTCCCTTTTGTGACACTTGGCAGCTTGATAAACTTTTGCGACTGCCTGATGGCTGGTGGTACAAGCCGCCATAATCACAGTGAAGTGGGAAGCTCCTATATCCATTTCAATTTTACACCGGATGCCGACAAAACAACGCCTTCTTTACTGGGTGATGTTCCTCGCGGGGTGATGCTCAATCAGCCCCCGATTTTCCTGGGAGGCCAGGGAGGAATCATTGGTCCGCTGCGTCTGGGATATGGCAATGTCGTAGCGGCAGGATCCATCCTGCGGCATGATTATCCACAAGATAATCAACTGATCTTCGAGAGGGCTCCCGCAAACGGCCTGAAGGACTACGTTCCTGAGACCTACCCAGCCATCGTTCGCATTGTAGAAAATAATATTCTCTATCTGGCCAACCTGACAGCCCTTGAAGCGTGGTACACACACGTAAGAAAGCCTTTCCTGGAAACCCAACCATTAGGCCATTTCCTGTATGCCGGTGTCATAGAGCAGCTTGCCGCTGCTAAAAAAGAACGTCTGAAAAGATTAAAGGCCATGGCGGGAAAAGCCATCGTCTCATCCACAAAAAAACAAAAGGGAGCATCTACCCGTAAAAGGCAAGAGTTGCATGAGCAAATCGGATGGATTGAAGAATTGTTCACCGGCAAAATGCCGGAGGTATTAGCAACGGCGAACAAAGCCCGTGACCCATTCCTTGATGCTTTCAATAAAGCCGTGGGTAATGAAAGGTCAAATTACATCTCGTCCATACAGGGCCTGCCTGCGGCGATTTCGTCAAAAGGTGTTATATGGTTAAACGGCATAGTTGATGCTCTGGGTGAAAAGGTTGCCGAGTCTCTGCCGTCTATGGGTTTATTTCAAAAAAACCATTAGACTAATTTTGATAAGTTGATTCGCAAACGTCGAATCATAGCAAAAAGGAGAAAAACGATGGGTAAATTATTTGGAACCGACGGGATCAGAGGTGAAGCCAATCGCTATCCGATAAACGCGGAAATAGCTTTCGGCGTTGGGCAGGCAGTGGCGCACCTGTTCAAAAAAAACCACCACCGGGCCCGCGTGATCATTGGAAAAGATACACGGATTTCCGGATACATGCTGGAGAGCTCTCTGGAAGCGGGAATCACGTCCATGGGGGGATACCCATACCTGGTCGGCGTACTGCCTACCCCGGGAATTGCCTTTATTACCCAAAGTATGCGGGCCGATGCAGGCATTGTCATTTCCGCTTCACACAATCCCTTCCAGGATAACGGCCTGAAAATTTTCGGTGGCGATGGTTTTAAGCTTACCGATGAAGAGGAAGACAACATTGAAGATCTGATCCTTAACAAAAAACTCGCGGATTTACTGCCGACGGCAAGCGGGATGGGAAAAGCCGCACGCATGGATGATGTTCATGGTCGCTACATTGTCTTTTTGAAAAATACCTTTCCCCGCAATCTCACCATGGAAGGCATGAAGATCGTTTTGGATACATCCAACGGCGCGACATACAAAGTAGCGCCCGAATCATTCATTGAACTGGGCGCCCAGGTTGAAGTCATTCACAATACACCGGACGGCGTGAACATCAACGCCAAGTGCGGCTCACAGCATACTGAGGATCTCAAAAAAAAGGTGTTGTCAAGCGGGGCAGCTATCGGGCTTGCCTTTGACGGAGATGGTGACCGTCTTATTGCGGTGGATGAAAAAGGCAACGAGATCACTGGCGATCAGATTCTCATCATCTGCGCCAATACATTGAAAAAGGAAGGCAAGTTGAAAAACGACCTGCTGGTCAGTACGGTGATGAGCAATCTTGGTTTAAGAGTTGCCTGTAAGAAGTACGGCTTTAAGCACCATGCATCTAAAGTGGGAGACCGCTACGTTCTTGAAGATATGTTGAGGTTGGGAGCCGTGATTGGCGGCGAGGACGCAGGGCACATGATATTTCTGGATCATCATACCACCGGCGACGGTATCGTCGCGGCCATGCAACTCTTAGCCGCGATGGTGAAAGAAGGCAAATCTCTTTCCGAACTGGCGCGTATGATGGATGTTTTCCCGCAGAAACTGATCAATATTGATGTAAAAAGCAAGCCGGACATTGACAAAATTCCGAAGCTTATGGAAGCAATCAAACAGATAGAAAAAGAACTAGGTGAAAAAGGGCGCGTTCTGGTCAGATACTCCGGAACTCAGAATATGTGCCGTGTCATGGTGGAAGGGCCGTCCGATACGGTGACGGGAAAGTATTGCCAACAGCTTGCTGATATCGTGAAAAGCGAAATTGGATAACGCAGGGAGAAAATAAATCATGGAAACAACCGTTTTTGTTCCGCGAGGCTTTACGCAGATGATGGAAGTTGCGGCAGGGCTTGTCGATTTGAAGAATATGACGATAGAACCGATTAGGACACCATCACTAAAATTGCAGGAGACCTCAGCGTGAAGAAAACTAAATTTATCTTTGTGACAGGTGGCGTTCTTTCTTCTCTGGGTAAGGGGTTGGCGGCGGCTTCTATCTCAGCCGTGCTGGAATGTCGTGGCTTGAAAGTTACCAATCAAAAACTGGATCCGTATATTAATGTTGATCCCGGCACGATGAGCCCTTTTCAACATGGTGAAGTATTTGTCACCGATGATGGCGCGGAAACCGATCTTGATTTGGGGCACTATGAAAGATTTACTTCCACCAACATGGGAAAGGGCAACAACCTCACTACCGGACAGGTTTATTTTTCTGTTATAACCAAGGAAAGACGTGGCGACTATCTGGGCAAGACCGTACAGGTAATTCCCCACATCACTAATGAAATTAAAGATTATATTAAAAAAACTGCCGCCGATTTTGATGTATCAATTGTAGAAATCGGTGGAACGGTAGGCGATATTGAATCGCTTCCTTTTCTGGAAGCCATTCGCCAGTTCCGCAACGAAGCTGGAAAACAAAATGCCATCTTTATTCATTTAACCTGGGTTCCTTTTATCAAGACCGCGGGCGAAGTTAAAACCAAGCCCACACAACACAGCGTCAAGGCACTGCGCGAGATCGGTATTCAGCCGGACATTCTTCTTTGCCGAACTGAAAATTTTCTTTCCGAAGACATTAAATCCAAGATTGCGCTTTTCTGCAATGTG
>JBAXON010000238.1:0-5090 GCA_037133255.1 Deltaproteobacteria bacterium | reverse complement strand
TCTTGCCATTGATGGCATCGGACATTCCTTGCTGAACATATTTCAACTCTTCGGGAGACATGTCAAAAACAGTGATCTGCCTGTTCAGATGAACGCCTAACGCATAGAAGGCTTTCTCGTCCTCTGTTTTGGGTTGCTGGGAGCAGGCCGGTATGACCAGCAGAGCAGCAAAAACGATAATCATTAATTTACGCATAATAATCCTTTCTTTTCTGGTTAAATTTTAATATTTACATTCGCCTTAAGGCAAAGAATGTATCGAAACGTGGAACATCCGGGCTTTACGGCACCTTAATCCTCCTTTTCTCCGGCGCGGGATTCTGCCGGTAAAAAATAGCGATGTTCCCGATAATACCGACAAGTTCGCTTTTTGTGGCTTGAGCAATCTCCGCGGATATTTCTTTTTTTGCGTCTTTAAACTCGCCGAATTTTACTTTGATCAGTTCATGATCTTTCAGCGCGAGATCAACTGAACCCATTACCTGTGAATTGATGCCGTTTCTGCCGATCAATACCAACGGCTTTAAATGATGCGCCTGCGAGCGCAGATATTTTCTTTGTGATCCTTTGAGTTGTTCCATAATATCTACTTTATCTCCGCATGATAGCTCTGCAAAGATTTTGCCCGGCCGTGACCTTCGCGAAACGCGGCAATGCCTTTGACTGCGGCAACCGCCGCGGCAATTGTTGTTATATAAGGTATTTTGTATTTTATCGCGGACTTTCGAATATAGGAATCATCATATTTGCTCAGACGCCCGGCCGGAGTGTTGATGACCAGTTGAATCTCGCCGTTTTTGATCGCATCCACTATATTGGGCCTTCCCTCGTGCATTTTGGAAATTTTTTCGGCGGCGATTCCCTTATCGGATAAAAATTTATGCGTTCCTTCGGAAGCTCTTATTTTGAAGCCAATTTTTGCAAATGCACGGGCTACTTCCAATACTCCATCCTTATCCTTTTGCTCAACGGTAATGAGCACGGTACCTTCTGACGGAAGCCTCTGCCCGGTAGCTTCCTGAGCCTTGTAATACGCCAGCCCGAAAGAATCGGCAAGCCCCAGGACTTCACCTGTGGAACGCATTTCCGGCCCTAAAAGCGGATCAACTTCCGGATACATGTTAAAGGGGAAAACAGCTTCCTTGACACCAAAATGTCGGAAGGTTTTGCTCTTGAGCTTCAAGTCTTTTAGTTTTTTGCCAAGCATTACCTGTGTGGCCAGACGCGCCATGGAAATGTTGCATACCTTGGAAACCAGCGGCACAGTGCGTGACGCGCGGGGATTAGCTTCCAGGATGTAGACTATATCACTGGCGATAGCATATTGAATATTCATCAATCCTACTACGCCGAATTCTACGGCAATTTTTTTCGTGTATTCCTTGATGGTAGAAAGATGGCGAAGGGGGATGCTGACAGGCGGAATTACGCAGGCCGAATCTCCCGAATGGATGCCGGCAAGCTCAATGTGTTCCATGACCGCCGGGACAAAAGCGTCAATGCCATCCGAAATCGCGTCTGCCTCGGCTTCGATGGCGTTTTCCAGAAATTTATCGATAAGAATCGGCCGCTCCGGTGTAACGCCCACGGCCGCGTTGACATAACGTTTGAGCATCTCTTCATCATGCACAACTTCCATCCCGCGTCCACCCAATACATAAGAGGGGCGCAGCATCAGCGGATAACCAATACCGCCGGCGACTTTTAGCGCCTGTTCCAGGTTGCTTGCCATACCGGATTTGGGCATGGGAATGCAGAGCTTGTCCATCATTTTACCGAAACGGTCTCGGTCTTCCGCCAGATCAATTGTCTCAGGTGAGGTACCGATAATTTTCACGCCCGCTTTGGCAAGTTCCGCGGCGATGTTTAGCGGCGTTTGTCCGCCGAACTGAACAATAACACCTTCCGGCTTTTCTTTTTCATAAATGCTTAAAACATCTTCCACGGTGAGCGGTTCAAAATAAAGTTTATCGGAAGTATCATAATCCGTCGAAACTGTTTCGGGATTGCAATTAACCATGATGGATTCAATACCCTCGTCACGCAACGCGAAAGCCGCGTGTACACAGCAGTAGTCAAACTCAATGCCCTGACCGATGCGGTTGGGGCCGCCGCCCAGCACCATGATTTTCCGGTTAGAGCTTACGGCCACCTTATCGGGCGCGTTGTAGGTGGAAAAATAATAAGCCGCGTTTTCCACACCGCTTACCGGCACTGCCTCCCAGCATTCAGACATTCCTAATGACAGGCGTTGCTTGCGAATTTCATCCTCTTTTTTCCCCAGAATTTGCGCCAGGTAACGGTCGGCAAAACCGTCCTTTTTTGCCTGAGCAAGCATTTCATCAGGCAACTTCTTGTTTTTGTAATTGAGAATCTTTTCTTCGAGATCCACAAGTTCTTTCATTTGCCCGATAAACCATTTTTTAATATATGTTTTGGCCGAAAGGCTATCAACTGTAGCCCCCTTGCGCAGGGCCTCATACATAATGAATTGTCGCTCGCTCGATGGCTCGCTGAGCATTTCCAGAAGTTCATCTAAAGACTTTTCATTAAAATCTTTGACAAAGCCCAGCCCGTAGCGTTTCTTTTCGAGCGATCGGATGGCCTTTTGCAGCGCCTCCTTGTAATTTTTGCCGATGCTCATAACTTCACCCACGGCACGCATCTGTGTACCAAGCTTATCTTGCGCGCCGGGATATTTTTCAAAATCCCAACGGGCAAATTTCACAACAACGTAATCGCCCGACGGTGTATATTTTTCCAAAGACCCATCCCGCCAGTAGGGAATTTCGTCGAGCGTGACGCCTGTGGCAAGGATTGAAGAAATAAGCGCGATAGGAAATCCGGTCGCCTTGGAGGCCAGAGCGGACGAGCGTGAAGTACGCGGATTTATCTCAATGACTACTACGCGGTCTGTTTGGGGATCGTGAGCAAATTGGACATTGGTTCCGCCGATAACCGAAATGGCCTCTACAATGTCATAAGAGTATTTTTGCAGGCGTTTTTGCAATTCAGGTGAAATGGTGAGCATGGGAGCGGTGCAATAGGAATCACCGGTATGCACGCCCATCGCATCAACATTTTCAATAAAGCAAACGGTAATCATCTGATTTTTGGCGTCGCGTACGACTTCCAGCTCCAGCTCTTCCCAGCCGATGACAGATTCTTCAACTAATATCTGACCGATAAGACTTGCCGAAATACCACGGCTGGCGATGACGCGTAATTCTTCCAGATTATAAACTATGCCGCCGCCTGTTCCACCCATAGTGTATGCAGGACGAATGACAACCGGATAGCCGAGCTTGGCAGCGATTTTCTCCGCTTCTTCCACAGTAACGGCAGGTTCGCTCTTGGGCATGTCAATGCCCAGCTTGTTCATGGTTTCTTTAAAAGCGATTCTATCTTCACCGCGCTCGATGGCATCTACCTGAACACCAATTACCTCTACACCGTGTTTCTGTAAAATCCCTTTGCGGTGAAGTTCGGAAGTCAAATTGAGTCCGGTCTGACCACCAAGGTTTGGCAGGATGGCATCCGGTTTTTCGTTTTCAATAATTTCGGTTAAGGTTTGAAAATTAAGAGGTTCAATATAAGTAACATCGGCCATGCCGGGGTCTGTCATGATTGTTGCCGGATTGGAATTAACCAGAACAATTTTATAGCCAAGCTTGCGCAGCGCCTTGCATGCCTGCGTTCCCGAATAATCAAATTCGCAGGCCTGACCAATGACGATCGGGCCGGAACCAATAATCAAAACTTTTTTTATATCACCGCGTTTTCCCATCAGCTAACCTCTTCTTTCCAAATTTATTTTTTATACTCCGCGTCAACGGTAATGCCGATCCCGCCTCGCACGGCAAATTGCGCGCTTACTTTGCAAAAGCGTGGTTTCAAGGCGGCCACCAGATCATCCAAAATCAGATTGGTTACATGCTCATGAAAAATGCCTTCGTTCCGAAATGACCATAGATACAATTTTAATGATTTTGATTCGACAATTTTTTTGTCCGGTATGTATTCGATTTTAATTTTGGCGAAATCCGGCTGGCCAGTCATGGGGCAGACACAGGTAAATTCTTCCGTTTGCAGGGTAACTGTGTAATTGCGGCTGGAGTGATTGGGAAAAGTTTCCAGATGTCTCGACGGCTTTGCAGCTTTGCCCAAAAGGGTTAAGCCGGACAAATCATTATTTTTTTTGCTTTTAACCATGAATTTTCCTCGAATAAAAGAGCATACTTGTTTACCGAAAGTCCTCAATTATTTCAAGCTATATTCGTTTGTCAAAAAAAATTTACATATGTTATTGTTTTTGTGCTAAATTTACAGTGAAATTTAGAGGGGGAAAATTTATCATGGCTGAAAATAAGGCAACTATTCCCGAAAACACGTGGAAATGCGGCAATTGCGGCAATACTATTGTGGAAAGTAAACCACCGGAAGTTTGTCCGGTCTGTAAGCAAAAATGCGCTTTTCTGAATGTTACCTGCTACGAACCGGGTTGCGGGTTCACTGGAATGGATAAACGGCTGAAATGATTGAAAGTTGATAATGATCAGTCCCGCAAAAATATTATTTTATCTCATTGAATTCATCAATTGTTACGCCGCTGTTTACTATTCCAATTTCCTCTTTTTTTACCTGCGCCGGACATTCGGCTTCGGTGAGGTGGAAAATCTGCTGACTGCCGCACTTGGCGGCTTTGTCTATATTATCGCGGCCTGGCAGGGCGGCAAATTAGCCCAGCGCTATGGGTGCATCAGGTTGATTTACATTGGCTGCTGCGGCATCATTTTGTCGCTTACCTTGGGCATGATACTTCCTACCGCGACTGCGCAGATTATGGTGTTTTGTTTGTGGACAGTGGGAGTTTGTTTTATCTGGCCGGCGCTGGAGACGCTGATTAGTGAAAAGTCCGGCGCGTCACTTCCGAAGATGATCGGCATTTATAATGTCACCTGGGCTGGTGGCGCTGCGGTAGGATACTTCACGGCGGGTATCCTGATTGAGAAATTGGGCATGCTAAGCTTGTTCTGGCTTCCCCTTGGGCTTACGGCAATCGAGCTTGCCCTAGTGCCACTTGCCGCAAG
>JBAXON010000237.1:0-5113 GCA_037133255.1 Deltaproteobacteria bacterium | reverse complement strand
TAAGCCATTATGCAATATGAATTTCAGGACTTACCTTCTTACTGACAACATCTACAAATACACACTTTTGGGTTAATGATTGTAGTGATGATTGCCACTTCAAATAAGTAATTCCAATGAGGTATACTTTCCCACCATAGTTTTCATTTCTTTTCTTTTGACATGGTTTAGCTAATCGCATTCCTTAGTGCCTTGAGATTGTAAGGTTTGGCGAGAAATGCCTGGGGCAATTCGGGATGATCGCCTTCCATCACATGGGCTTTGTCATAGCCGCTTGCCAAGACTACCGTAATGTCTGGTTGAAGTTTGCGCAGAGCCGTTAATGTTTCCCAACCGTCCATGCGCGGCATGGTCAGGTCGGTAAGAACTAGCTTAATTTCACTTTGATGTTTAGCAAATATTTCCAGTGCCTCAATACCGTCTTTTGCTTTCAGCACGGTAAAACCAAAACTCTCCAGCATGGCTGCGGCCATATCACGCAGTATTTCCTCATCTTCGACTACCAGCACGGTGCCGCTTTCTTTCATCTTTCCCGCGGACGGTTTGCTGATAGTGACGTCTCTGTCACTCTCAGTTGCTTGGGGTTGCAGAAGAGCATCTTCAGACACAGGGAAAAAGAGGCGGAACGTACTGCTGCTGCCTTGCTTACTATCCACCGTAATGACGCCCTTGAGGGAATTTACCAGCCCTAGAACCACAGCGAGACCCATACCACGGCCTGTAAACTTGGTGGAGTAAAATGGGTCAAAGAGTTGCTCAATAGCTTTATCCTCAATTCCACACCCTGTGTCTGTTACTTCCAGGCAGGCGAAGGTTTTATCCAGTGATTCCCAATCCACGGGGAAACGGTTATTTGTGGGAATATCTATTAGAGAAACTGCTTTAACACTCAGGGAAATGGTGCCCTTGTCATTACCTATTGCTTCCCGGGCATTGGTGATCAGGTTGGTGAGTAACTGTTGTATCTCACCTGCGTTTGCCATAATAATCGGTCTAGGCAACGGGAAATCGGTTTCCAAAACCACATTTCCCGGAAAGGTTGTTTTTATTAAAGGCAGGATTTTACGGCAGGAATAGGAAATATCTACCGGTTCGCGTTTGTCATGTGTTTGTCCAAGGTACGTCAGCATCAGTCCGCTCATGTCCGCTGCTTTCCATGCCGATTGCATGGCTTTGGTCAGGGTTTGATGCGTACTTGCGCCTTTAGGTAGTTCGTCCATGGCCATTTCCAGATTTCCGATTACCGCACCGAGTTGGTTATTGAAGTGATGGGCAATGGCCCCGGCCATGCGGCTAAGGCTTTCGGACTTCTGAAGTTGCCGGTTCTGGGCTTCGAGTGCAGTCTTCTCTGCTTCGGCCTGCTTAAGTTTAGTGATGTCACGGGCTGCCGCAAAAACGCCCATAATGTTGTTGGTCTTATCGCGGTAAACAGTTGCATTATATAATACTGCTGTCGTATGTCCATCACGATGACGTATCTCAAGCGGATAATCGCGTACTGTTCCTTCCTTAAAAACAGTTTGGTAGCCCTCTCTTGCCTTTTCCGTATCTGTAAAAAAGTCTGAGAAATCAGTACCAATCAATTCCTGACGTGAATAACCTGTAGCCTGTTCAGTTGAGATGTTCACATCAGCAATCCGGCCTGAGCTATCGATTGTGACAAGCGGATCGAGACTGACTTCAATCAGACTGCGGTTGTAGCTGTTGAGTTTGTTCAGCTCATCTTCTATCTGCTTGCGCTCGGTAATGTCGACTGACGTGCCGCACACGGCATATATCTTCCCTTTGCCATCGACTAAGGGGAACTTATTTGTGAGAAAGGTATGAAGACCATCTTTTGTATTGGCCGTTTCCTCGCAGCTAACAAGAGACTGTTGATCTATAACTTCCAGATCATTTGTCCGGTGCTGATCAGCGATTTCTTTCGGAAGGAAATCGTGACTGGTTTTTCCGATTAATAGCTCAGGACTCCGCTGACCAAAAAAATTAGCCAGTGATAGAGATGCCAGAATAAATCTCTCATCCAAATCCTTGGCGTAGATGAGATATTGGGAATGGTCGATAACCATTTGTAGCAACTGCAGATTTTTGCGAGACTCCTCATCGGCCTGCTTGCGCTCGGTGATATCCTGGAAGAAGCCATAGACCCGGTGGTGATCCAAATCCGGGTTTCCTATGACGTGAACATGCCGAAGGTTGCCTTTAGCAGTAATTATTTCCAGTTCCAAATCAAATGGTTCGTTATTTTCAATAGTCTGCTTCACCGCTTGTTCAATAATGGGAATGGAATTTGGGGTATAGAACTTGATACCGTCTTCTATTGTCGGATTATATGTGAGATCAACTTCGTGAATATTATAGATCTCGTCTGTCCATGTCTGTTTTCCATTATCAATATTGAATTCCCAGCCACCAACCTTTCCAACCCTTTCGGTTTCCGCAAGCAACTTCTGACTTCTTTTCAGTGCCTCTTCCGTCTGCTTCCGCTCGGTGATGTCTTCTACAATGCCTTCCAGGTATAAAGGCCGGCCAGCTTCGTCTTTGATCGTTTTGAGATACAAATTGGCAAAGAATTCAGTCCCATCAGCTCTGCGGTAGTGATTGTGGTGTTGTGTTATGCCGGATAATTGTAATTGTTTATCTACAATTGGTTGGCGGTCTTCACTTCTCACATATATTTGCTTGGCAATATTGGATATTTTTTTAATTACTGCTTCAGGAGAATCATAACCAAGCATTTTCGCTAGGGCATGGTTGACCTCGATAAATTTACCTGCGGGCGTGGAGCGGAAGATCCCCAGCGGGGCGCTATCGAAGATAGTGCGGTATTTCTGCTCACTCTCCAGAGAATCATTTTTTGTGATGTTGTAATGAAATTGCGATTTTTCCAGTTTCTTGATTTTCTTTTTTAATACAGAAATTTCTTCGAGTAGCTCAATCTTTGTACGGGATGATTCCTTCATTTGATAGTCCTCAATTGAGAAAAGCGGTGTTGGCTGGAAATATAAAATGGGCCAGTATCTTGTTGCACAAGAAAACTGTTATGAAAGTTACCGAATTAGTATTGATATGTCAAACAGAAAATAAACCTTGAAAAGAAACATTAAAATGCTGCTTAACACTTCAAATCAGCAACTTTTTCTGACTTGGCAGGTGTGTGTTACAAGGAAGGCATACGTAAAAAAACCAATTACTGAATCAACGGAATCCCTGTCCCCATCTACTAATCAAGTGTTTTCAATTTGATATTGGAGTGAGGATTGCCATTTGTAATAATTGAGCCACAATATTTCTCAGTGATGCTAATTTTTGGAATCTCTAAACGACAACCATGACTGTTTTTAGCCTGCCGCAATTGACAAAATATCAGCTAGATAGGCCAATTTGTAGAATTTATCAGGAACGATGTTTTTCGTCTCCATCTATTGTATTCCTGATAGCTTGCGAAAGCTCTTTCCTCGTCAGGGGTTTTGTAAGGTAGGCTTTGATTCCCAGAGACTTGGCCTGTGCTTCCGTCTTTGATTCTTTAATTCCCGAACACAGAATTATCGGGATGTCCGGACGGATTTTCAACATTTCCCGCGACAGATCAATACCGGTCATCTTCGGGAGAGTCATGTCGGTGATGACTAAATCGAAGCGCTCCGGAACGGCGCGAAATATATCCAGCGCCTCAATGCTGCTTGTGGCGGTAGTTGCATGGTACCCCAAGGGGAAAAGCATGCGCATGCCGATATCAACCAGAGACGGTTCATCGTCCACAAAGAGAATCCGTTCCGTTCCACCGATAACAGATTTGCCCGCATCAACTTCATTTGTTTCTGTTTGGATGATCAAGGGTAGATAAACATTGAAAGCTGCCCCTTTTCCCAGTTCGCTATTAACATTGATCAAACCGCCATGCCCCTTGACGATGCCATAGACAACCGAAAGGCCTAGGCCCGTTCCTTCATCTACGGGTTTCGTCGTAAAAAAGGGCTCAAATACACGTTGAACAATTGAGGGATCAATGCCGTGTCCTGTATCACTGACAGTCAACTTGACATAATGTCCCTGTTGGAGATCAGGATGCTTGAGTATTTCGTTGTTAGCCGGTTCTATGTTGGATAGTTCGATCTTCAGAGTACCGCCTGTTTCCTTCATGGCATGGCTGGCATTGGTGCAAAGATTCATTATAACCTGATGCATCTGTGTAGGATCGGCCATAATGGTGCAGTCTTCTCCTGTTATATGTTGGTCAATCTCAATAGTGCTCGGAATGGACGCCCGGAGAAATTTGATGGCTTCCTTAAGCAGAACTTTAATGTCCAGTGGCTTCTTCTCGTGGTCGTCCTGCCTGCTGAAGGTCAGGATTTGTTTGACCAGATTCCTTGCCCGCTCTGCGCCCATTAGTACTTCTTGCAGATACCGTTCCTTGTTTTCCTTCTGGTTTCTATCTTTTGCCAGTTCAGCATAGCCGATGATGGCTGCCAGTATATTATTGAAGTCATGGGCAATGCCCCCGGCAAGGGTGCCGATGGCTTCCATCTTCTGAAACTGTAATAGCTGATTTTCGAGTTTGGCCTTCTCATTTTCGGCACGCTTGCGTTCGGTGATGTCGCGGATGTTTTCGATCGCGCCTATAATGTTGCCGGATTGATCGTGCAGGGGCGAAGCCTTGGCCAAAACCCATGCGCCCTTGTTGTTGTAAAGGGAGTGGCAAAAGACCTCAACCATGAGATTGTCACCTTCACGGATGACTTTCGGATATTTAGCTGCAATTTCTTCGTTGTCCTCAAAGACCAAATCCATCAATTGGGGTCGTGCATCTCCATAAAATGGGATCGTATAGGCGTAATCACCTTTGCCGATCATCTCAGCGGCAGGTACGCCCGTCATTTTCTTAATAGCCTTGTTCCAGATGATGACACGTCCTTCTTTATCAATCGCCAGGGTGGCGTCCGGCAAAAATTCGATGATGTCTGTCAGCTGCTGCTGACTCTCCCGCAGTGCTTTCTCACTTAGTTTCAGTTTTCGGTACAAAATATCCTGTGGTTTGGAGAGGCTAGTTTTTATAAAGGCTAGATAAACCAGGTAAAAGGAAGCGATCTGAAACAAATGACCTATCATGTTC
>JBAXON010000236.1:0-5115 GCA_037133255.1 Deltaproteobacteria bacterium | reverse complement strand
CAATGGAGGTTCAAAATGAAAACTTTATTTAGCGTAGAAATAGTTCCTAACGCAGGTATAAATGGTGCTTTTTTGTCGTTTCCATCACTGTTACCTGTCTATTTTTTTATCATCTGTTTCACGATTATGTCGTTTATGATGCCCGACCATTCTCTTGCCGGTGAAAAAGCATGGCTTGGAGTTCAAGTGCAGCCTTTTACACGGCAAGAGCAAATGATGCTTGCCAGGATGTCCATACAAAAAAGCGGTGTTTTAGTTTCTGAAGTGGCAGCAGGAAGCCCGGCAGAACAAATGGGAATAAGGCAGAAGTATATTATTTTTTCCATCAACTACAAGGATGTAAAAACCCCCAATGAATTTACGGATGCAGTTGCCACATTAAACCCTGGAGACAAAATAGTTGTCTCCCTTCTCAAGAATAACCCAATTACCCTCTTGACCTTAGAAGGTACGATGGGACAGTCCCAAGGGGCTGACAAAAAGGCACAAATTCCAAGCCCTGTAAAAGATGTCAATGCAGGGACTGCGAGCATCTCTGCTAATGTTTTTGCGCCTAGAGGACATCGCGAAGTATCATCTGCAGCTGTTTCTCCTGACGGTAAGCATATAATTTCGGCGGGGAACAGAGGCATCACCACATCGGGTGTAGGGGGCGATACGGCAAATTATCTCAAACTCTGGGATATATCTACAGGCAAAGAGGTAAGGACGTTTATAATTGATGCACGGAAAATTTACTCAGTAGCCTTTTCACCTGATGGAAAGCATGTTCTTTCAGGGAGTGAAAATAACACCATAAAGCTCTGGGACGCTGCAACAGGAAAAGAGATAAGGACTTTCAAGGCGCCTGCTGCTAAAAGAGAAGGCAGTGATTTGATTTTTTCATTAGCCTTCTCTCCTGACGGGCTCTATGCTCTTTCCGGGTGTACTGATAAAACACTTAAACTCTGGGAAGTGGCAACAGGCAGGGAAATAAGGCAATTTACAGGGCATGCGGACTGGGTTAAGTCTGTAGCCTTTTCTCCTGATGGACATTATGCCTTGTCTGGAGGCACATGTAAACGAACTCAGACGCAAAGCGGCAATACGACGACTATCAACTTGCAAGGTGCTCAATGCGACAAGAATCTCATTCTCTGGGAGTTAGCAACTGGCCGGGAGCTAAGAACGCTTACCGGGCATACAAATGATGTTTCGTCTGTTGCCTTCTCCCCGGATGGCAAATATGCACTGTCAGGAAGTTGGGATAGTACTCTCAAACTCTGGGATGTGTCAACAGGTAGGGAAATAAGGTCATTTGAAGGAAAGAATACGGGGAGGGTTAACTCAGTAGCCTTTTCATCCGATGGTAAACACATAATATCTGCAACCCGTGATAATGCAATTAGACTCTGGGATGTAGCAACAGGCAGGGAGATAAATACATTCAGAGGTCATGAAGGAGATGTAAATACCGTAGCTTTTTCTAACGATGCAAAAAGTTTTATTTCCGGAGGATCAGATGGCACAATAAGGCGATGGGACGTAAAAACAGGCAAAGAGATTGCCCAATTCATCAGTTTAAAAGATGGTGAGTGGATCGTAATTACGCAAGAAGGGTATTACAACTCATCGCCAAACGGCCACAAATTCTTGAACATTCGCGTAAGCCCCAAAGTCTATGGCATAGACCAGTTCTACGATGTCTTTTATCGTCCGGACATTGTTGCTGCAAAACTTAGAGGCGATGAAATAAACAGTTTGATTACTCTTACCATAGATGATGCAATTAAAAATCCTCCGCCGACTGTTAAATTTGCCTCTGTGCCGTCAGAGACTGCTCAGTCAACAGCAAAAGTTTGCTATCGTGTTACCAGCGCAGGGGGTGGTATCGGCGAAATCCGCATCTTCCAAAATGGCAAATTAATCAAGTCCGATGGGTTTTATCGCGAAGTGGTTAAAAATGAAACTACCGCGAAAATGAAACTAGCCTCATTAAATAGTCGGGCTGTTTATCAGGATATGCGCTCTCTTACCGTGAAGGGCAAGCAATTGTCCGAAGCCCAACTCGCTTCGACCAAAGGAAACCAGGTTGAGGATTGTCTTGAAATTGAACCCATCGCGGGAGAGAATGAAATCAGCCTGACAGCTTTTAATGCTCCCAATACTGTGCAGAGTTTTCTGGAAACAGCAAAATTCACTTCCACTGTAACGCCGGTGGAACCTCATCTTTATATTCTGTCCGTGGGCATAGATAAGTATCGTGACGCGTCCATCAATCTCAAATACGCGGCAAAAGACGCAGTAGATTTTTCCGCAAGGCTCTCCGAAAAGGCACGCACCCTCTATAAACCGGAAAACATCCATCTGATAGGTCTTGCCAATGAGCAGGCCAGCAAGCAGAATATTCTGGCCACGATAGATAGCCTGTCCAAAAAGATAAAGCATGGCGACTGCTTCATATTATTTGACGCCTCTCATGGTCTGTTGCTGCAAGGCCAGTATTACATAGTCACCAGCAGTTTTGACGGAAAACTATATAATACAGCCAGTCTGATAAGCTCCAATGAAATTGTAGAAATATCCAAGAAGATCAAATCGCTCTCCCAACTGTTTATTTTTGATACCTGCCATGCCGGTGGTGTTGATACCATCGTGAGCGGCCTTTACGATGCAAGGATGTCCGTATTAGCCAAAAAAATGGGGCTGCACATTTTTGCTTCGGCAGGCAGTGTGCAAACAGCAATGGATGGTTTCAAAGGAAATGGTTTGTACACCCATACGTTGCTGCAAGGAATTGGAAATGGCAAAGATGTGGATAGCGAGAATGACGGCACAGTAACGGTTACAAAGCTGGGTCGATATTCGAAGAACAAGACAACAGAGATTTCCAGTCAACTGGGGTATCCCCAGACACCATTTATTATTAATTTCGGGAGGGACAATACGTTATTTAATGTTCGCTGATTATTAATCAGTTCGCTTCCCTTTTTGTCTGTTCTGTCTGTTTATTTCGTCTTGACAGCTACAGGCAAATTAAGTATGTTTTTTACGCATTTAAATAAATATACGCTTTTAAAATGGAGGGTCTGTCATGCAGAAATATTTTAAGTTGTTGCTAATTTTTATATTGGTGCCGATCCTTTTAGTGTTGCAAAGCTGTCTTGTGGCAACACAAAACACTATCATTGCGCCGGAGATAACATCTCTGTTTGAAGGGGAATACAAAGTTGATCCCTATATGAAAGAGAACATTCCCAAGTCCGTTGCCGTTTTGCCCTTTGTTGATCTGTCTAAAAGCAAAGAAGCTATTGATATAGTCCGGCGCGGTTTTTACAACCATTTTAGCTCTCTGCCATTTAAAGATATGGAGCTCTATAAAGTCAACAGCTTACTTGCTAAAGCGGGACTTACCGATGCCGAAGTAATCAGTAAAACCTCGCCTCAGGAATTGGGCAGGATTCTGGGAGTTGATGCCGTAGTTTTCGGTGAAATATCTAATTTTGATAAGTTGTTTCTGGTTTTATATTCTCAAGTTTCGGTGGGAGCGGAAATTAAAATGTATGATGCCAAAACCGGTAATTTCCTCTGGAGCGGCAAGCACACGGTAAGAAAACATGAGGGGGGAATATCTACAAACCCAATTGGTCTGATTGCGGTGGTGATATCTACGGCTTTGAATATGCGTGATATTCAACTGTTGCGGGCCAATGATGATCTTTTCCGCGATATGGTCAAAACGATTCCTGTGCCTTCTATAGCTGAGGCACTCAGACCACCGTCCATTACCCTTCTGACTCAGGATTCCAAAGGTCTGCCGAAAAAAGCTGGAGATGAAATCAAAGTAGTTATTCAGGGAACACCAAAAATGCAGGCACATTTTGATATTGGTGTTTATAAGAAAAGCATAGAAATGAGAGAAGTAGAACCGGGTGGGTATTACGGCGTTTATAAAGTGCTGCCGGGTGATAATGTTGATAAAGCAATCATCACCGGTTATCTGACAGATGATTCAGGCAATACCGGACAATGGGTAGATGCGGTAGGATCAGTTACCCTGGATACCACTCCGCCCGATAAACCGAAGAATGTGATCGCGGTTGGGCGCAACAAACTGGTACTGCTGGGTTGGGAAAAGCCGATAGCGGCGGATCTGGCCGGTTATAAAATTTATCGTTCCAATACACCGCTTAGCGGCTACATGGAAATCGGCAAAACGGAATTAAACGAATACCGGGATGCAGAAGTCACGCTGGTTAATTCTCAAAAGTATTATTATCGGATCTCCGCTTATGATTTTGCCGGCAATGAAAGCGGCTTAACGCAAGTCACAGGCATGCCTATTGCGCCCGGACCGACCCCTGTATCAGGCGCGATAGAAGCAAACACAATCTGGTATTCCGGCGCGAGCCCCTATATTTTAGAAGGGGATGTGGTAGTCAAAGACAAAGCGCTTTTGACCATTGAACCGGGAACGGAAATTAAATCCAAAGGTGGAGCGCTGATTATTGAAGGCAGGATAAACGCGCAGGGCGACGATGAACGCATTATCAATTTCGATACGGCTCAGGAAGGAAAACTCTGGGCAGGAGTAACTTTCGTGGGCGTCAAAGACAAAGAAAATTTGATTAAATTTATCCGAATTAAGAACGCCAAAACAGCAATAACCTGCCAATCGTCATCACCAAAAATTGAAATGTCCGAGTTCACACAAAATAGTGATGTGCTGAAGATTGCAGGCGCGTTTTCCAAACCGCTTCTTACGAAAAATTCGATATACAAAAATAGTGGTGTGGCGCTGATGATCAGCGACGGTGCGGCACCTTTAATTAGTGAAAATTCCATACAGGATAATGAGGGTACAGGGTTGATGGTTCAATCGGCATCGCCTGCGATTATGCACAATACGATCGCCAGAAACAATAATAGCGGCATTGTGGTGAAAGGCGCGGGAGTGAACATCAACCGGAATAATATTGTTGATAACAAGCCTTTCAATATTGTCGGAAATATGACCGGGACTTCTATCAAAGCTCTGGATAACTGGTGGGGGAGTTCTAAAATTCTGGAAATACTGGCCGGCATGCAGGGGAAAATTGATATTAGCACTGTGCTGGATGCCCCCTATCCGCAGGG
>JBAXON010000235.1:0-5118 GCA_037133255.1 Deltaproteobacteria bacterium | reverse complement strand
AACCGGAAGAAATTGCCCAAAGTGAATTGGCTAAAAAATTCTATTTTGGCGAAGATTTTAATTTATAGATATAGTGTAATCTGAGATTAATATGGCTTTTGAATTAAAACAAAATTTAAGACTTTCTCAGCAATTGATTATGACACCGCAATTGCAGCAGGCGATAAAACTCTTGCAGTTGTCACGCCTGGAACTTGTTGATACCATAAATCAGGAGATGGAAGAAAATCCTTTACTGGAAGAAGCCTCGCCTGACGAAGATAATGAAGAAGAAGTTCATGTACAAATCGAAGAAGATATTCAATCAATTGAACGTGAAGACACGAAAGCTGTTGATCGCACAGAAGAACTTACCGGCGAAGGCGATGGTCGAGAAGAGTTTGACTGGAACAACTATCTGGAAGATTATGGTCCGGTAGGAGTTTCATATGATCGAAAAGATTCCGAGACGCTGACTCTGGATAATATCTTCACTGAAAGCCCGTCACTCACCGAGCATCTTATGTGGCAAATGAAACTCTCACCATTTAGTGGTGATGAAGTTCGTATAGGTAGTCAGATTGTTGGCAATCTCGATAATAACGGATATCTATGCGCGTCTTTAGCGGAAATTGCGCAGTTGGAAAATGTAAGTGAAGAATATGTGGAAGCAGTTCTGAAAAAAGTGCAAGAATTTGATCCACCCGGTATCGCCGCCCGTAATTTGCAGGACTGTCTTTTAATTCAGGCGCGTATGTTGGGCGAAAAAAATCCGATTGTCGAAATAATTATCAGGGATTACCTTAAAGATTTAGAACTAAAAAATTATGTGCAAATCGCCCGCAAATTAAAAGTTCCCATCCGCGAAGTGGAAATAGCAGTTTTGCTGATCAGTAACATGGATCCCAAACCAGGCAGTATGTATTCAGAAGAAAGAATTCAATCTATAATTCCCGATGTTTATGTGGTTAAGTCTGGCGATGAATATAAAATAATTCTGAATGATGATGGCTTGCCTCGTCTGCGCATCAGCAATTTTTATCGGGAAATAATGGCAGGCCTTGGTAGTCATGATCAAAGCGAAGAAGAAAACGGGAAGAGATACATTCGTGATAAAGTTCAATCGGCAACATGGCTGATTAAAAGTATCCAGCAAAGGCAAAAAACAATCTATAAAGTTGCGGAAAGTATTGTTAAACACCAGAGAGATTTTTTTGATAGAGGGATTAACTATCTTAAACCATTAGTATTAAGAAATATAGCCGACGATGTGGAAATGCACGAATCTACGATAAGTCGTGTCGTAACAAATAAGTATATGCACAGTCACCGGGGGATTTTTGAAATGAAATATTTTTTCGGCAGTTCCGTGCAAAGTACATCCGGTGAAACTGTCGCATCAAAAAGTGTTAAAGAAGAAATAAAACAACTAATAGCTAAGGAAGATCCCAAAAAGCCGCATAGCGATTGCGAAATAGTTGATTTGCTCAAAGGCAGGGGAATCAATATTGCGAGGCGTACCGTAGCTAAGTATAGGGAAATGACTGGTATTTTACCGTCTTCCAAAAGGAAGAAATATTTCTAATGCCATTTAGGTATCAGATGTTAAAACATAACAGATTAATCTAACTAGGGGGGCAAAATAATGAAAATTTCTGTGACTTTCAGAAACGGTGAAGGTGAAAACTGGCAAAAGATTTATGCGGAAGAAAGAATTCAAAAACTTAAGAAATATTTGGATATGCCTGCCGAAACCCATATTATACTTTCTACAGAAAAATTTAGAAACTTTGCGGAGATAAACCTCAGTGCCGATGGTTGGAATGTAAATGCTAAGGAAGAAGCTAAAGACATGCATCTTGCTGTGGACGGCTGTATAGATAAAATAGAAAAACAGCTCAAAAAACAGAAAGAAAAAAACAGAGAACATAAGCCAAAAACTATTCGACATAGCGAAGCTAAAGTTACTGAAGGCGAAGAAGAAGAATCAGTAATAAATAAAATTGTAGAAACACGGAAAGTGATATTAAAACCGATGTCTCATGATGAGGCAGTGATGGAAATGGAGGGCAGCAAAGCCCGGTTTATAATGTACCGTGATTCATCTTCCGAAAATGTGAGCCTGGTTTATCGTCTCGATGATGGTAATTATGCTCTTCTCGAAACAAATAGTTAGCTTTGCAGAAGCGCGCATTATCTTTGAGTCTATGGGAAAAAACGAGAAGCGGAACCAAAACAATTTATTAAAATATGCTGTCAATATGGAAAAAGACAAAAAGACGGGGTGCGCTAAATGCAGATGGGTCAGCTTTTTAAAATTGGATTTATCAATGAAAATATGCTTGCTAAAACAAAAGCTGAAGCCCTAAGCGAACTGGTTAATACGCTGATTAAAGGTGGGATAAATCTTGATTCTGCAAATGTTGTTGAAGTATTACAACAAAGAGAAAAACTTGGCTCAACAGGAATTGGTGATGGCTTAGCCATACCACACGGTAAAATATCTTCTATTGATGAGATAGTTGTTGCTTTTGGCCGTAGTAAGAAGGGTGTTCATTTTGATTCCTTAGATGGTAAGCCAGTGCACATTTGTTTCTTGCTTTTGGCTCCGGAAAATTCAGTTGGTCAGCATTTGAAAGCATTGGCCAGGATTTCCAAAATGTTAAAAACAGCTAGTTTTCGTCAAAAACTCATCTCCACTGAATTGAAAAGTGATTTGTATAAACTGATTATCGAACAAAACGAAACCTGTCCTCTCTAAAAAATAAATATTAAAAAAGAGAATTGGATAGTATTGAAAAATAACCGGCATCCATGAAAAAGAAATTATACTTGGAAAATTTTTTTCGGGGAAGTTCAGAAAAGCTGGGTTTAACCGATATATGCGCGACTGGCGAATCAGGAAAAGAAATATCCGCGCAGAATGTCAGATGTTATCGCCGGTTGTCTTTTCCCCTGAAAAAGAATTTAATTCCAACAGTTGCTATTATAACTCCGCAAGCCGTGAATCAACTTTGTTCGAAGGGAATCAATTTCTACGGATCTTTATTTGTAAATATTGTTTTTATTGTTCTTGCAAAATCTCAACACGTTTCAGACTTGATGAAGACTCTAGCAGAGATTAAACGCATTCCGATAGCTGCCTCCGCTTTTGACGAATACTATCTGGAGAGCTCATTTAAGGGATATATTCGGGAAAGAGTTCAGAAAAAAACGAGTATTCACGGTGTGGTGATTGAGACGGGTGGAATGGGAATACTAATTGCCGGAGCAAGCGGTATCGGAAAAACAACTGCGGCTTTGGAATATGTTCAGAAAGAGGGTTTCTGGATTGCCGATGATCTGGCAGTTATTAGAAAAAATATTCAGGGAGAATTAATCGCCCGTGGTCACGTTAAAATAAAAAAATATTTATACTATGGAAAAGAAGGAATAATTCCGGTTGAGAAAATGTTGGCTACCGGGAAAATCAAGAAAGAAACAAAGCTCTCGGCTATAATCAACGTGGAAAGAACCGATATTAAGGGAAACGTTTTTAGTGAAACAAAAAATAAAATTCTCGATACTGCATTACCTTGTTTAAATATAAATATATCAGCTTCTGGATATTTTAATGAAAATTTGCTAGAAAAAACGACAAGGAAATTAAAGAAGGTTTACCAATGAAAAATTTGCGGGTAGTAATCATTACAGGCTTATCCGGATCCGGTAAAAGTACAGCATTGCGGGCACTGGAAGATATTGGATTTTTTTGTGTTGATAACCTGCCTGTTGTTTTACTGCCGAAATTTCTGGATATAACGGTTCTTTCCTCACCTGATATAAAACAAGTAGCATTGGTTATGGATTTGCGAGAGCGAAGTTTTCTCGATAAATACAAGCGGATATTCGCCGGATTGAAGGAAAAGGGTTACAGAATAGAAATATTGTTTCTTGAATGCAGTGATGATTCCCTTTTACATAGATTCAGCGAAACAAGACGCAGCCATCCACTTTCGGTAAAAGGTTCAGTAATAGAAGGTATAGAACTGGAAAGAGAGAAACTGGATTCCTTAAAACAGATGGCGGACAGGATCATCGACACCACTTCAGTGAATGTTCATCAGCTCAAAGACGCCGTACAGAGGCATTATTTACCCTCTTCAAAACATAAAAAAATGGTCGTCAATGTGACATCTTTCGGTTATCGCTATGGATTACCCACCGATGCCGATCTTGTTTTCGATGTGAGGTTTTTACCAAATCCACACTACATCGAAGATTTGAAAATTTATGATGGACATAACAAAGCAGTTGAAAAATATGTTTTGGGCAATAATGAAAGTAAAGAATTTTTGAAAAAAATATTGGATTTAATGAATTTTCTTATTCCTCTTTATGAAAAAGAAGGAAAGGCAATGCTTAACATTGCCATGGGCTGTACCGGCGGGAAGCATCGTTCTGTGGTTATGGCCAATCAACTAAGCGCGCACTTTTTTACCATGAAATATATTGTAAATACGTCTCACCGTGATATCAACAAAAGTTAATGGCACAACTGCATTTTCTTATTGATATTATCTTCAATCCAATGACTATCCCACCATTCCTGAGGGTTGACAAATTGTCCACCGACGATAATGCTGAAATGCAAATGATCACCACCGGCAAGACCAGAAGTCCCGGAATAACCGATTATCTCCTCTTTCTTGACAGATTTACCTGTGGTGGTAGTCAGTGAAGATAAATGCGCGTATAAGCTGAACACTCCCAGACCGTGATCAATGATGATAGTGTTTCCATAAATACCTAAAGGAGCGGCAAAGACTACAATGCCGCTGTTGGCTGCCTCAATTGGGGCTTGGGCGACGGAGGCAAGATCAACACCGGCATGAACAGAACTGGCAAAACCATTTCCGGCAGCCGCGTATGTTCGCTTATCACCAAAAAGAGCCATAGGAGATGCGCCGCGCATGCGTAAAAACGCGCCTTCCCAAAGTATTTTAGGTGCTGATTTTTGACAAATAGACTGAATGGCGCTAAAGTTAGTATCGCGCATTTCTGCATTTACATACTTAAATACTTCCAGTTGCGTTTTACCCGTAAGTGACTATTCTGCACCAAATCGGCCACTGATTCCGTTTCAAATCGGCCACCCCT
>JBAXON010000234.1:0-5147 GCA_037133255.1 Deltaproteobacteria bacterium | reverse complement strand
GGATGGTTAATGAAGGAGGTAAGCGTGCAGAAGAAAGAATAGAGACGATCAACCTACTTGCCTTACAGGCAAACGGCTTTGCTGAAATGGATTACAGCTTCCTTTATGATAAAGGACGTCAGTTATTGACCATCGGCTATAGTGCAGGTGAGCATCGTCGGGACGCAAGTTACTATGATTTGCTGGCTTCCGAGGCCAGATTTTGCAGTTTCATCGGCATTGCGCAAGGGCAACTGCCCCAGGAAAACTGGTTTGCCCTGGGACGATTGCTTACTAATCCGGGAAAATACCCGGTGCTGCTTTCTTGGGACGGTTCAATGTTTGAGTATCTGATGCCTCTGCTGGTGATGCCTAATTATGAAAACACATTATTTGATCAGACATACAAAGCCGCCGTGCAAAGACAGATAGAATATGGAAAAGACCGAGGTGTGCCCTGGGGTGTTTCCGAATCCGGCTTCAGCACAATTGATGTCCATCTTAACTACCAGTATCATGCCTTTGGTGTTCCGGGACTAGGCCTCAAACGAGGGCTTTCCGATGATCTGGTTATCGCGCCCTATGCTTCGGCACTAGCGCTGATGGTTGAGCCTGATGCAGCCTGTCGAAATCTGCAGCGGCTCTCAAATGAGGGAATGGAAGGGCCTTATGGTTTCTATGAAGCGCTGGATTTCACTCCTTCCAGAATGCCTGCTGGTAAAACGAGCGTTGTCGTCAAATCGTTTATGGCTCATCATGAAGGAATGACTTTATTGTCTTTAGCTTATTTGTTGCTCAATTGTCCGATGCAGAAACGTTTCGAATCTGATCCGATGTTTCAATCAACGATGTTGCTGCTTCAGGAACGCATTCCCCGAGCTGTGGCGTACTATCGGCAAGTATCCGAAGATAAGACTCTGCGCAAGAGTTCAAAGCAGGAGAAGGTTCCGGCGCGCATATTTCAAACCCCTCACACACCTGTGCCCAGAGTGCAATTATTGTCCAATGGAAGATACCATCTGATGATTACCAACGCGGGGGGTGGTTATAGCCGCTTCAATGAGCTTGCCCTCACCCGCTGGCGAGAAGACTCAACCCGCGATAATTGGGGCACATTTTGTTACATTCGTGATTTAGTCAGTGGAGAATTTTGGTCAACAGCTTATCAGCCAACGCTAAAACAACCGGAAAGATATGAAGCTATTTTTTCTGATGCCAAGGTGGAATTTAGACGTCGGGATAATGAAATCAACACGCACACGGAGATAGCTGTATCTCCGGAGGATGATATTGAACTGCGCCGCGTGCATATCACCAATCGTTCCCGAAGAGCAAGGCAGATAGAGATAACCAGTTACGCGGAAGTTGTTCTGGCGATACCGGCAGCCGACGCACTGCATCCGGCATTTTCCAATCTTTTTGTGCAGACGGAAATTCTTCGTGATCGCCGGACGATTCTCTGTACAAGAAGACCGCGTTCAAAAGATGAACCCAAACACTGGATGTTTCACCTGATGGCCTTGCACGGGATTTCGAGCAGTGAAGTGTCTTACGAAACAGATCGTTTAAAGTTTGTCGGTCGTGGAAATACAACGGCAAATCCGCAGGCGATGAATGGGTCTGGAGATATTTCAAAAACTCTTTCGGATACAGATGGGTCAGTTCTTGATCCCATTGTAGCTATTCGTTACCGTGTTCAGTTGGAGGCGGGGGAATCGGTGACAATTGATATTGTTTCCGGCATCAGTGAAACAAGGGATAAAGCGCTTGAACTTGCGGCAAAATATACCGATCGCCGTCTGGCAGATCGTGTTTTTGATCTGGCGCAAACTCACAGCCAGGTTGTCTTGCGGCAAATCAATGCCACAGAAGCCGACGCACAGATTTACGGTCGTCTGGCCGGTTTTATAATTTACAGCAATTCATCTTTACGCGTTGATCCTAAGATAATTCTTCGAAACAACCGAGGGCAATCAGGTTTGTGGGGCTACTCCATTTCCGGAGATTTGCCCATTGTCCTGCTCCAGATCGGTGACCACGCAAATATTGAACTTGTGCGTCAGCTCGAGCAGGCCCACGCTTACTGGCGTTTAAAAGGAATGTCTGTTGATCTGGTGATCTGGAATGAAGATAACGCGATATACAGACAATTCCTCCACGACCAGATAAAGGAGATGATTACATCGGGAACGGAAGCAAAAGTTATTGACAAGCCGGGTGGCATATTTGTGCGGCCTGGTGATCAGATATCCAATGAAGACCGCACTCTTCTGCAAACTGTTGCCCGTGTTATAATTAAAGATACTCGTGGTACTCTGGTAGAACAAATCAACCGCCGTTCTCTTATGGAAGCAGTTATTCCTCGTTTCAAACCAACACGTTCTCAACAGGCAGGCCTTCGTAAGACAAAGGAAATCGCCGCACCGGCTTTGATCTTTGAAAACGGGCTGGGCGGATTTACGGCCGACGGACGCGAATATGTTATCACGACAAAACCCGGAAGTGTGACGCCTGCTCCCTGGGTTAATGTATTGGCTAACCCTCACTTCGGATCTGTAATTTCAGAGAGCGGTTCAGCCTCCACCTGGAGTGAGAATGCCCATGAGTTCCGCCTCACACCATGGAACAACGATCCGGTAAGTGATGTAAGCGGAGAAGCCTTTTATATTCGTGATGAAGAGACAGGACATTTCTGGTCTCCTACGCCACTTCCCTGCCGTTCTGCCAAGCCTTATATCAGCAGGCATGGCTTCGGTTATAGTGTTTTTGAACATATCGAAGAGGGCATTCGATCCGAGTTGTGGATTTACGTAGCCATAGACGCGCCAATAAAGTTTTCAGTGTTGAAATTGCGCAATGAATCAGGCCGTTCGCGAATTCTATCGGTAACAGGTTATCTGGAGTGGGTGCTAGGTGACTTACGCCAAAAAACGATGATGCATGTCGCAACAGAAGTGGATACAGGAAGCGGGGCGATTTTTGCGCGCAATTCATACAATACAGAATTTGCCGATCGGATAGTTTTCTTTGATGTAGACGAAATAAATCGAATGGTCACCGGAGATAGAACGGAGTTTCTCGGGCGCAATGGTGAACCTGCAAACCCGGCTGCAATGACGCGGTCACAACTCTCCGGCAAGGTTGGCGCTGCCCTTGATCCCTGCGCCGCCATTCAAGTGAACTTTGAATTGGATCATGGACAGGAACATGAAACAATCTTCCGGCTTGGTGTTACCGGAAGAAGGGGCGCTGATGATGCCAGTAAAACGGTCAAAAGCAATAGAGGATCAACAATAGCGCAAAGTGTTCTTACTGCTGTACAGAAAAGCTGGAAGCAGACGCTGGGGACTATTCAGGTAGAAACACCGGATCAGTCTCTCAATGTGCTGGCCAATGGCTGGTTGCTATACCAAACGCTGTCCTGCCGTCTTTGGGCTCGTAACGGTTATTACCAGTCCGGCGGCGCCTTTGGCTTCCGTGATCAGCTGCAGGATATGATGGCGTTGATTTATGCCCAGCCGGCGCTTGTTCGTGCTCATTTGCTTTTATGCGCAAGCCGTCAATTTCAGGATGGCGATGTTCAGCATTGGTGGCATCCGCCTTCCGGAAGAGGTGTGCGCACACAGTGCTCTGATGATTATCTGTGGCTGCCTTTAACCGTGAGCCGCTATATTAAGATTACCGGTGATTTGGGTATTTTGAATGAAACAGTAAGATTTATTGAAGGTCGTCAGGTACGCGCGGAGGAGGATTCTTATTACGATCTGCCAGGGATGGCTGATGAAGCAGCAAGCTTGTATGAACACTGCATACGAGCCATTAAAAGGGGACTGAGATTCGGCCGTCATGGCCTGCCACTTATGGGCTGCGGTGACTGGAATGACGGTATGAATAAGGTGGGAGAAGAGGGTAGGGGGGAAAGTGTCTGGATGGGCTTTTTCCTTTATGAAGTACTCATGAAGTTTGCTGAAATTGCCCGCGTCAAAAGCGATATGTCTTTTTCCGAGTTATGCAAAAAAGAGGCAGTTCAGTTACAGCGAAGCATTGAGCGCGATGGCTGGGATGGTAAGTGGTACCGCCGTGCATATTTCGATGACGGATCATTGTTAGGCTCCGCAACTAACACGGAATGCCGGATTGATTCGATTGCCCAAAGCTGGTCTGTTCTGTCAGGGGCAGGTGATCCTGAGCGCGCAAGGCTTGCAATGGATGCCTTGGATGTACATCTGGTTCACCGCGATAAAAAACTGATCCAATTGCTTGACCCGCCCTTTGATAAGTCTAATATGGAACCGGGATACATTAAAGGCTATGTGCCCGGTGTGAGAGAAAATGGCGGCCAATATACTCATGCGGCAATCTGGGCGGCCATGGCCTTTGCCGCTTTAGGCGACAATCAGCGTTTCGGTGATCTATTGTCTATAATAAACCCAATAAATCACGCGAGGTCACCCGAGGAGGTAGATGTTTATAAAGTTGAACCCTATGTTGTTGCCTCCGATGTCTATGCCGTATTCCCGCATGTCGGCCGTGGCGGCTGGACATGGTTCACCGGTTCTGCAGCCTGGCTGTACCGGCTTATCCTGGAATCGCTTTTAGGAATTTCGATCAACATTGATAAAATAACATTTAATCCCTGTCTGCCCGAAGATTGGAAAGAATTTAAAATTCGTTACTTGTTTCAAGAGACCGGATACCAAATCACGGTGCGGCAAACAGAAGCGCAAACAGCAGTTGTCATAGTAGATGGATTGGAAAAACAAGACCAAACGATTCATCTAAAAAATGATCATCAGGAACATATAGTTGATGTGAGCATCCCGGCATCAAGAAAGTAGTGGGCATTTACAAGCTAATGTGATTGGTGCCGAAAAGTCCCAAAATTCCAATGATGATCAGATAAATGGCAACAATATAGTTCAGAAGCTTCGGCGCGAAAAGTATGACAATACCGGCAATAAGCGCCAACAATGGACCAATGCTAAAGTGAAAATTCATAAAGTTTTCCTTTCTTTTAACAAAGCTTTGCGGGATAATTCGACTTACGGTTATTACAAACATAGTCCGGTAATATCTGCAAGCTGAATTATCCCCAGCCGAAGGTGGGGATATCCCGAAAAGCGGTCGTAATGAGACCAAAGCTTCAGAAATATATAAATGACCTGAAG
>JBAXON010000233.1:0-5152 GCA_037133255.1 Deltaproteobacteria bacterium | reverse complement strand
GGCGTGAACTTGATTCAGGCTTTCATGTGCAACGTGGGAACCTGTCGTTCCGATGATAAGGGAGAAATTCAAGTGGAGGACCCACAAGAGTGAGAGTACCGATGCGGAGCACAGGGACGGACCAACTCGTAGTAGCGATGAAGGACGGTAATGCGTCTGGAGCGAAGGAGTTGGATTATTCAGCCGGATTCAGAAGTCAACCAGTTAATGGGAGGAACCCATGAAGAAGGCAAAGTCGTTTGAGATTTCCAAGATGACGGTTGTTGAGGCGTGGAAACGAGTAAAAGCAAATCAGGGAGCAGCAGGTGTAGACAAGGAGTCGATAGCAGATTTTGAGAGACATCTTAAAGATAATCTCTACAAGATTTGGAATCGAATGTCGTCGGGGAGTTATGTTCCTCCGCCGGTCAGGACGGTAGCAATACCGAAGAAGACAGGTGGTGAGAGGATGCTGGGGATTCCTACCGTGGCTGACAGAGTGGCGCAGATGGTTGTTAATCTGCACTTTGAGCCAAAGGTAGAACCCCACTTTCACGAAGACTCGTACGGGTACAGGCCAAATAAATCGGCAATTCAGGCAGTTGGCGTAGCGCGGAAACGTTGTTGGCGATATAACTGGGTGCTTGAATTTGATATTAAAGGTTTATTTGATAACATCGACCATGAACTTCTGATGCGGGCGGTAAGAAAACACACGGATAGCAAATGGATACTTCTATACATCGCGAGATGGCTGAAGGCTCCGTTTCAGAAAGGTGATGGCACATTAATTGAGAGAATGAAAGGAACGCCGCAGGGTGGTGTTGTAAGCCCTGTGCTATCCAATCTTTTTCTACATTATGTGTTTGATGCCTGGATGAAACGGAACTATCCTGAGCTTCCATTCTGTCGCTATGCCGATGATGGAATCGTACATTGTAGGACAAAATCAGAAGTACTGGCCCTCAAGGAAGTACTGAAAGCCAGGTTCGGGGAATGTAAGTTAGAGCTTCATCCGGAAAAGACGCGCATTGTCTATTGTAAAGACAAGAATCGTAAAGAGGAACATCCTACAACAAGCTTTGATTTCTTGGGCTTCACTTTTCGCCCAAGGCTGACAAAGACGAAAGACGGAAAATTCTTCGTTAACTTCTCTCCTGCCATGAGCAATAAGGCAGGAAAGGAGATACGGCAAAAGAGTCGACGCTGGGAACTACAGATGCGAAGTGATAAATCCCTGGAAGATCTGTCAAGGATACTCAGCCCAATAATAAGGGGATGGATAAACTACTACGGAAGCTTTTACAAGTCTGCGCTGTATCCGACCTTGCGTCATCTGAATACAATACTTGTCAGATGGGCAATGAGGAAATTGAAGAGGTTGAAAGGCCATTTAACGAAGGCGGTTTATTGGTTGGGAGGAGTTGCCAAAAGGCAACCCGATCTATTCCCGCACTGGAAGATAGGCATCAAACCGACGGCTGGATAATGGGAGCCGGATGAGCTGAGAGGTTCAAGTCCGGTTCTGAGAGAGCGCAGGGGGGAAGTTCCCCCGCGCCACTCGCCTACGTAATCTCGGGCACAGCATACTTCATTATCGACAAGGACAAATTGACTCAAATGAGGGCGAGCCTGATTAAGGCCATAGTACAATATTGGATGTAAATGAGAAATTGATGATTGAGTTACTTTTTTTATTAGGGTTTTCTTTGCATAATCTTGAAGAAGCTTTGTGGCTACCACAGTGGTCAAAGCATGCCCGCAAATACCACAAAGAAGTCTCGAAAAACGAATTTACCTTTGCCGTCATCATTGTAACGGCTATCGGATATCTGCTGACCCTCCAATACTTTATTTTCGCGCCATCATCTCCTTTTTCCAAGTATGTCTATCTGGGCTTTATCCTGATGATGGTTGCAAATGTTATTTTCCCGCATCTAATAGCAACGCTTGTGCTTAAAAGATACGCACCAGGAACGATAACAGGAATACTTCTCAACGCTCCCATCGGCATTTACTTATTGGCGCGAGGGATAAACGGAACTGATGAACTTGCCATTGTGATCATCTCCGGTGTAATTATGGCAGCTATCATTCTATTGCTCATAAAACAGCTCTTTAATGCCGGAAAGTATTTGTTCGATTAAGAAAATATCATAACATAACCCCTTATAAATAACCCCTTATATGCTTGATAATTAATCCGATTATATGATAAACATATCGCCATGAAAGAAACCCGGCGTAGAGAACAGTTTTTGAGGGCATCCCTCATTGGCTCCTGACGAATCGTGGCACAATACCAAGTAAGCTTTCAAAAAATCAAATCTTAATGCTTGAAAGCAACTTGGTATGAAATTAATTTGAAGGAAGGATAATTATGAACATCATTGTTTCAGGGTCACTTGCCTATGACAGGATTATGGATTTCCCAGGGAAGTTTTCCGACCATATTTTGCCGGATAAAATTCATGTTTTGAATGTCTGTTTTCAGGTCAGCGGAATGAAGGAAAAATTCGGAGGAACGGCAGGCAATATTGCCTACGCGCTTACCTTGATGGGAGAAAAGCCCTTTATATCATCCACCATTGGTCACGATTATGAAAAGTATTTTAAGTGGCTGGCAAAAAATGGAATCAGCACAGAAGGTATCAAAATTATCGAAGAAGAATTTACCGCTGGTGCTTACATAACAACCGATCAGGCTGATAACCAGATCACCGGATTCAATCCCGGCGCGATGAAATATCCATCTTCTCTGGATTTTAGCAAACTCGATCCTCAACAGACTATGGTTATTGTATCACCTGGTAATTTTGAAGATATGGTTAACTATCCGCGACTCTGTAAGGAAAAGGGTATCGATTATATCTTTGATCCCGGTCAATCTCTGCCCATGTGGGATGCAAAAGATTTGATTGCTTCTATTGATGGTTGCCGGATTCTGATTGTTAATGATTATGAGTTGGACCTGATCATGAACAAGACAGGGCTTACCAAAAAAGATTTGTTGAAAATGTCCGGCACTATTATCACCACTTTGGGTGAGCACGGTTCACGGATATCAACGGCGAATGATGAAATAAAAATTCCGGTTGTTAAGCCAAGTCGGGTTGAAGACCCGACCGGTGCAGGTGATTCTTATCGTGGCGGCCTGATCAGTGGTCTGGTGTGCGGCAAAGATATTTTGCAAAGCTCCAGGATGGGCAGTGTATGCGCTTCATTTGCTGTAGAGTGCTATGGTACTCAGGAGTATTGCTTTACCAGTGAGGACTTCAACAAAAGACTCAAAACAATTTAAAACTGGTGGGAAAGATGAATATTTCCAGCGCCATGATTGAAACGATCAGTGTTACACTCGATTTGATATTTAAAGCATCGGGTACAGACATCCGTTTACATGGAAATAAGGATGTGCCGGATCAGCCCGTGCTCTACGTTATCAATCACTTTACCCGTCTGGAAACTATCATGATGCCGTATGTCATCAATAAACATATTCAAAAATATCCGATCTCCCTTGCTGATAGTTCCTTATTCATAGGAAAGTTAGGTGAAATAATGAACAGGGGCGGCGCAGTTTCCACGGCTGACCCCAACAGGGATTCAATTCTGATCAATGCTCTTCTTACCGATAGCAACCCGGTTATAATATTCCCGGAAGGTCAGATGATCAAGGATAAGAAGATAATTGAGAAAGGTAAATATGTAGTTTATAATGTTTCCGGCAGACGTCCGCCTCACACGGGAGCGGGACGAATAGCTCTGCGGTCTCAGTTTATCCGGGAAAAGCTGCGAGTTTTTCACAATCGCAAAGATTACGCGTCCATCGCCCAGATGGCGGCCCATTTCGGTTTTAATGCTGCGGATGTGGAACGCGTCATCGGGAAGGAAACATACATAGTTCCGGTCAACATCACTTATTATCCGGTCAGGGCTAAGGATAATGCCATAAGCAAGCTTGTCAACAAATATGTCCAGAATGTATCGCTGCGAATGAAAGAGGAAATAGAAGTTGAAGGTTCCATGGTTATGGACGGCGTTGATATTGACATTAATTTCGGCAAACCTATGTCAATAAAAAACTATCTAACCTCCGCCTCCGGGCTGGCTGAGTTGATAACAGATGAAAACCTTTATCTCGATCCCGAAGAGTTAAAAGAGGTTGCCCCCTTCAAAAAGCTGTATGTGGACGTGATGTACGATTACATGCGTGCAATATATGATTTGACCACCGTTAATCATGATCATCTGGCTTCTTATATACTGACAAAATACCGGAAAAACAGTTTTAGTGAAAGTGATTTCAAAAACCGCATTTTTCTGGCAATCGATCATTTACTTCAAACAGGCTTGACCAACTATCATACATCGCTGAACCTGAAGCAGTACTACCTTCTTACTGATGATTATCACAATAAGTATGACAACTTTATCAAGATGGCCGTGTCTGATAACCTCATAACGTTAAAAGATGGCATCATCACAAAAAATAATGAGCGGTTCAGCAAAAACTATGAGTTCCATACAATCCGGAAGGGTAATATCATCGAGGTTCTAAAAAACGAGATTGAACCACTCGAGAGCCTCACCACCGGAATGGATCACCTGATGGTTTTCCCCGGCGGCTATATTAGGCAAAAAATCAGGAATAAATTCCTGGAGGTTGATCAGCGGCTTTTTGAGGAAGAGTATAATCAGCATTATATCTCAGGCGAAAGCAAACCGAAGGAAATCGGCGCGCCTTTTTTCCAGCGGCGTATTCTGCGCAATCAGGGTGTGATTCTGGTACACGGATATATGGCCGCGCCTGAAGAGATTCGTCCGCTGGCAGATTATCTCTACAAAAATGGTTACACTGTCTATGGTGCCAGGCTGCGTGGTCACGGTACAGCCCCTGAAGATCTGGCAGGTCAAAGCTGGGAGAAATGGTATCATTCCGTGGGCAGGGCTTATATCATTATGAAAAATTCGACGAAGTCATTTGCCATTTGTGGCTTTTCCACCGGCGCTGGAATAGCCCTGTTACAGGCGGCTAATAAACCGGGCAGATTTGCGGGAATAATATCGATCAACGGCCCCGTAAAACTGCAGAATTCATCATCTAAATTTTCGCCAATTATTGTTGTCTGGAATAAATTCCTTTCAAAAATAAACGCAGGCAAAGGCAAAA
>JBAXON010000232.1:0-5155 GCA_037133255.1 Deltaproteobacteria bacterium | reverse complement strand
ACCTCTCAGACTGGCGACGATGACTGGTTTTGCCGTAGCACTTATCAGTTTATTCGTAGCTTTTAGTTATTTTGTCTACAAGCTGATTTTCTGGAACAATTTTTCTGTTGGTACGGCTCTCCTTGTTATCGGTTTGTTTTTCTTTTCATCCGTCCAGTTGTTTTTCATCGGCATCATCGGCGAATATATCGGCGCTATTCATACCCAGGTGCTAAAGCGGCCATTAGTCATCGAAAAGGAAAGGATTAATTTTGACTGAGTCTGTAATTTATGGGAGCACTCTTTGAAACAAATCTTCCATGATTTTTGGCTGAATCATCAAAAGAAGATCAGCTTTGTTCTGGTTGGCGTCTGGAATACTATTTTTGGTTATCTGGTTTTTGTAGCTTGTGATTATCTCTTTGAGAGTTTATTCTCAATCCGTTACATAGCCTATATGTCGGCTGCGGTTCTGTCGAATATTCTGGCAATCATCAATGCCTACATCTTTCATAAACTTATAACTTTTCAATCCAAGGTGCGCGGGAAAGCTATCATCATTGAGTTTGCCCGTTTCTTTTCGACGTATATCTTCAGTATGATTCTGGGATTGATTCTGCTGCCTGTTTCTGTGGAGGTACTTGGAATAGTGCCCAGGATATCAGCCGCGTTGCTCATTCCGATCACGATCATTATCAGCTATATCGGCCACTCACGGTTTTCATTCAAGACATAGAGCAGGCGGGTGAGAGAAACTGATATTGCTATGATAATTTGCTTGGCAAGGAAGACTGCCTGTATTTCAAGATCATTGATACAGAAATCTATACCAGGAGAGCTATACGGATAAAAGTGCCGGATGCCATTATTGCTGCGATAGCCATAGAGAAAGATTGTTTACTAATAACACGTAATGTTGAAGATTTTAGAGGAATTTCCGGTCTGGAAGTTATTAATCCGCTAGTGAAAAAACCCTGATAAAAAAGTGGCTGGATCAACACCGGCATTTATTGCCTTAACAAGGAATTTATTGCAGCCTTACCGGGAAATAGTCATATTTCGCTGGGGAAAGATTTATTTCCAACCCTAATCAGATAAACGGAATAAGTGAGTTTGCAAAATTGTTTTCTGCCACTCTTTTTAGTACCAACATGTACCGCAATGCAGGCCGCGCATGTGCTTTTGCGTGACTTCCAGTTTATTAGTCATCAAAAAGGCGCGGATCAATTTCGATTAGCAGGTGGGGCACTCCTTAAAAAAATAGTCCGTAATTTATGGCTGAATCATGCCGGCCATATAGTATTGGCTCGGAAGATGCATTTATATTGCTGATTTGGCTTAGAGGTTAGACAGATCAATGGTCTCATAGAAAGGATTAAAATGACTATTACGGCATCACGAACAAATGCGGATAATCACTTTGAGAATTTTGATCGTAAAAATTGGACATAATTATGGTTCGGCACATTATTTTTCCGGACAAAAGGAGATAATCAGATTTTATGAAGACTCTATTTTATTGCGGAGTTCATAACCTTGTTAATTTCAGCCGTGTGCGGCCTTATTACGATCTGTGTTACGGTTTTGATGCCAACCCGGATAAAGTTGAGCATGCCAGGAAGGTTTATCAAAATGACCCTGATGTCAAAATAATTCATGGAGCACTGACAGAAAAAGGCGGAGAAGAAGTTGAGTTTACTATAACGACAGATTGGGATCCAGCATCTTCTATGGGCAACCCAAATCCTCAATTTGGGCATATGATAAGTGGTTTGTTGACTGCGCAAAAAAGGATAAAAGTTCCGACGATAAATCTTTACGATTTTTGTAAAAGCATCAATATTCAAGAAATAGATACGCTGATAACTGACTTGCAGGGCATGGATCTGGCAGTACTGCAAACTCTGAAGGAGTTCATTCAGCAGAGGAAAATACGTGAAATCCAGTGCGAGGTCGAGCCTGATAATACACCACCAAGATATCTTGAGATACCAACGAGTAAATTCAGTGAGTTTATGCAACTCTTGTCTGATAAATATGACGTTTTGTGGGTTGATCCTGTAAATCTTCAGCAAGCTGAAGGTGCTTGGGAGATGAATGTCCGCTGGAGGGTAAAGGGAGGGCAACCATCTGATGATGTAGAATTTATTATGGAAAATGAACTCTTAGTCGCCAAGGTAGGGGCAAACTCATCCCTGGCAACGCATAGTCAATACAGGGAGGATCTGGTTATCGATGCCTTGTTCTCTCACAGACGACAGGGATTTTATGTAGACGTTGGAGCAAATGATCCCGATGTGTTTAGCAACACCAAGCTACTTTATAACAAGGGATGGCAAGGTATCAACATTGAACCTGAATCAAACCTCTGCACCAAACTTTGCACAAAAAGAGATCGCGATATAAATTTGAACGTCGGCGCAGGACCAGAGCCTGGGTTGATGACTTTTTATCGCATGTCGGCCGACACCCTTTCTTCCTTCAATAAAGAAGCAGCTATACAGGGTGGAAAGCTCTATGGCGCCACTTTGGTATCTGAAGAACAAATTCCTATTATGAAATTAGCTGACATTCTTGAAGAAAACCTCAAAGGAATGGCGATTGACTTTTTGTCTGTCGATGCGTTGGGTTACGATCTTGCCGTTCTAAAAAGCAATGATTGGACACGCTATCAACCATCCGTGATAATAGTAGAAATTAATGTCGGTGGTGAAGAAATAATACAGTTTTTACAGGAGCATGATTATCTTCTGATTTTTAATAATCACACAAATGGTATTTTTGTGAGCAGAAAATTTTTCAACACCATTGATGACTGCGTACGCAAAGATCTTGCAAGACTTGAACAGAAGTACAATCTGGAAACATTTTCCCCATGTTCAGCCGGACGAGACAACCTTGTGGTCAATTTCGTATATGGGCATATGAGGCAGGAGGATAATCGTGCAGTGCATAGTGGCAGTATATCAATTATCTGGTCAACTCTTCCGATAGAAGGATGTGATGTTTACGTTTATCATAACGCCTTCAGTTATAAGGGTAAAAAAGGCGGGATTGATTTTCTATTGATGTTGGAGCCGGTTGTTGTTTTACCCGGCGAATTTGATCAGCGTGTATGGAAACACTTTGACCATATCTTCGGATTATTTGACGCGCTTAAAGCACACGGCGACAAATTCCATAAAATACTATTTCCACGTGCCGACATATCAGGTAAGAATCCGGTCACCGCGATCCAAAGTCAACGAGAATTGCTCTATCAGTTATCCGGGCGCAAAAATGCCATTTGCATGATCAGCGGCAATAAAAGTTCTCATGTTCCCGGCGAGCTATATTCAAAACGTGTCGAAGTCGCTCAGTGGTTTGCTGAGCATTCCAAAATTCCCTTTGATATTTACGGGAAACCGCCGTTTGCGCTACCCAATTACCGCGGCGAGATTCCGGCTGGTGAGAAATTATCAGTAATGAAGCAATATCGATACAGTTTGTGTTTTGAGAATACCAGCCATCCGGTACTCTCCGCAGGTTATATCACTGAAAAAATTCTTGACTGCCTGGAAACAAGGACAATTCCGATTTATCTGGGTGCATCGAACATCGAGCAATACATACCGCCAGAATGTTTTATTGATTTCAGAAAGTTTGCTGATTTCCGAGAATTAGATATGTATCTAAATTCAATTTCAGCAACAAAATACAAAGAATATATTACCGCTATAGATGCATTTGTATGCAGTGGGGGATTAGGGAAGTATTCAGAGTCCGCACTTTATAATGATATCGTTAAGGTATTGATTGATGAGAAATCATTGGATGCCAAGTATTTCAGCAATGATCTTGATTGGAAAACGGGCCTTTCTCCAGCTTCGAGAAAGACGGAATGGAAAACCTCCAACGGGCCGACAATGTGGACATGGAATCATTTATCAAAAGCTGACTCGCCTTTATTGAGTCCCTCCGAAATTAATTCGGCAGAAAAGGACATAGGAAGCGAAATAGTTAAAAATGGATCAAAAGACTCAAAACTTCTTCGTCTCTCTAAAATGAAAACGATAAAAGTTTTGTATGCCGGTAAAAAGTATTCAAATGGCAACGCCATGAGAGGATATGATTACGGATGGTGGAACTTGTATGATGCATTGTGTCGCTTCGAAAACGTGCAAGTGCAATTTTTCGATTATGTTACGGAGGCACAACAAAGAGGAGTTTCCGGCATGTCGGACCGTCTTCTGGAGATAGTCCGCAAAGAGCAGTTTGATCTGTTTTTATACAGACCCTTCGCCCTTTATGCGGACATTCTTCCTGAAGAAATGCAATCAATTGCCGATCATACAGATACGCAAACAGTAATATGGATGAACGACGATGATCATAGTTTTGATTATAACGCGTGCCTCTGGGCACCTTGCGTTGACTACATTGTAACAACCTCACATGAAGCCGTAAGCAAATATCAAGAAGCCGGTTTTGGAAATAAAATCATCAAGAGTCAGTGGGCGTTCAATCCATTCAAATATCGGTCAACGCCTCTTGCCAGAACACGAGACGTAAGTTTTGTTGGCTCGGCGCAAGGCAATCGCACTGAACTAATCGAAAAGATGCGACAAAGCGGTTTGTCTGTTGATGTTTTTGGATCGGGTTGGCATGAGGACTCTTTCATTCCCTTTTACGATATGGCGAATATTTTCAGTCAATCCAGGATCAATCTTAATCTCAGTAACTCTAACACTATTAAGGTTCAGCAAATAAGAAGGAGAAATTTCGAAGTTACCGGATGCGGAGGATTTTTAATCACAACCCCTGAGGAGAATTTGGAAGATTATTATGAACCGGACAAGGAAGTGGTTATAGCGACCTCACCAGAAGAACTGATCGACAAATCAAAGTATTATCTTGTCCATGAAAGTGAGCGGGAAAACATTGGCCGGCGCGGATATGAGCGAACAATAGCCGAGCACACCTGGACAAACAGGTTCGTTGATATATTTAAGCATATCGGATTTAAAACTGTGGCTCTGCACCTGCCACAGATTCCATTGTTGCCTTTTCTGCAGTCAGCTGAAGCCATCATTGCAGGTGGTGCTCATCATGCAGATTTAGTTTTACCATCGACAGAACAAGGCGATGGAGAAAGCATAGAGGCCACTATCTCCGTTATGGCCTACAACCAGCTAAA
>JBAXON010000231.1:0-5203 GCA_037133255.1 Deltaproteobacteria bacterium | reverse complement strand
TAACATTCCTTATATGCCAAAGCAGCTTCAAATATCGGAACTCTTTTTAGTATTAGTTCCTTGGTTGATTTCAGGCCTTCTTCAAATGATTTACTATGATCAACCTCTATACCTTTGGGAAATAATTTCTTTGAATAGTCTCCTGCTAGATGTCCTTGGTCAAATACAGCTTGCGTGGATTCATCCGGTTCAGGAATGGCTTCGGGTTCATTATAAATATACCAGAGCAGTTTTTTACACTGTAGGCCTTTAAGATATTTTGTTTTGGATAGTCTGATGTTCATATTAGCTCGCAAAATTTTCTAATTTGATAAGGGATTGCCTTTGACATCTAGAGCAAGGAATTATAACTTTTCGAGTAAAGGTTTTGCATACTTGATAAATTCCTTCTTCTTGCTTCCTATATTGCCGATATGAGGATCGTTATAGAATTTGCCACTGCCAATCAACCAGAATACTTTGTCCGCGTTGTATGCACTAACCCCCGCACTACTAGCAACACGAATAACTGCTTTGAATAATTGGTAGTCGTCGGCTTTATCTGTGCAGAGGCTGAGAGCCGTGAAAATATCGCGAAGGTGGACATCGGGTTTCGGGAAATTAACATAGCCCATTTCTTTCAGAAAGTCACATGACAACGCAAACCCGAATCCTTCAATCTCACGACTCAAAAGCATCGGTAGGCTTGCGCGTGCTCTATCATCTTTGTTAAAGAAATCGACCCAACTGAAAAAGTCTGACGCAGACGAAAACTGTTCAACGAAGTTCGCAGCAGAAAGTATCGTCTGGCAGTAATGAGGCCAAATGCTGCGTGGCATTCTGCGAATCTCACCCCTAGGCTTAAGCCATTTTACAATGTCGTTAAGAATCGCTTCCCAATCACCAGCGTATTTATCTATTACGGCTCTTGGGTTGAACTCTTCCAATACGATGGATAGTTTCTCCACGCCACCTATCGCTCGTCCGATAACCCCGGCTTTCATATTGGCGTTTTGTGCGGATTCAAGAATTCTTTGATAGATTTCGTCTTTAGATGACGGCTTTGGGTTTAGCGTTAGAGGATTCAAATATTTTTCAATTACGCACGCAGTAACTCCCGCGATGCCCAAAGACGGGAGATAATCTTTGGCTAATTGGTAAGCTTTCTGATCGATCTGCGCATTATCCTTCATTCTATTTGTTCCCTTTCCCTTTGATTTTAGTATCTGCATAACATATTTGTGTTTTTCCAAAAAGAAAAATACAAATCTTTAGACTTCTTTTTGTCTCCCAAACAAAAGCGGTGCTGAGTGTTTGGGACGGTAACGGGCAATGACACTAATAATATCCTTGATGGTCAACCCTCCGGAACTGGATTTAATAGTTGATTGAATCATCGCTTGTTTGGCAATAAAATCTATTTCTGTAAAATGCATGGGATTATTTTCTACCATCGATACCAGATCATCATCGCTAATTTTATTTTTTTGCAGGTATTTTTCCCATTGCCGCATTTGTACCTCTTCCGGTGGATATTCCAGGTTTAAATGGAGATTGAACTCTACCGGTATCTCTTGAAGCGGTGGATCTGTAACCATGCAGAAAATTCCTTTATAGTCAGCCATTTCGCGAACGAGTTCATGATGCATCAACCTGTGATCCCAATCATCTCTATACTGCTTCTCATCAATTGTCCACTTTGCATTACTAAAATAATCAACAATCAGCAGCAATGAAGAATCCCCAGTGTTTCCCGTAAAAGCGTACTCCATGCGACACATTTTATTTTGAGTAATTGGATCAAACACTTTATTATCTGAATCGATTCTTCTATATAAAGTAGCGTAATCAAATTCTTTAATTTTCAGATTACATGCGTTGGCTAATGCTTCAACAGCCTTAATCCCAGTCCGCCAGCATCCGCCGCTACAGGTAATTAGAATGTTGATGCCTAAATTCTTTTCCTTAAGGCGCTTATAAACTTTAGCGACATTACTAAGTTCAATTTTCTGCTCATGTTTAATTGCCAAATCTCTGATGTTGCCAGCAGGAGAATAGATTTGATAGAGTTTGCTCATATCGACCATTTGTCGTAATTGCAGTTCTGCCGCTTGTTTAATCATTCCCATTGTAACAACTGAATTCCCGTTATTCCCGGTCATCAGCGACGAGTTGAGCGCCATAAAAATGCTGTTTTTAATCAGGCCGCCGGTAAAGTGATAACGGTCGGCAAGTAACTTAATATCAATATCAGGCGCTAATTTTATAAAATCGGGCATTAATGCCTGCCAGATCTTGTAACGCAGTTCTACCTCCGGAATACCAAAATGGATCTTTAAAGATAAGCGGCGATCCATTGCGGGATCAAGATCAACCGGCTTGTTTGTTGACAAAATGACAACGCAACGCGCTTTCTCAATTTGAATTAAAAGCAGATGCGCCGAATAAGTATCTTTCGCAAAGAGATCATCAGCCTCATCAAAAAATACGATTCCGGAATTTAATGATGCTTCCAGAAATAGGTTTTCTATAGCTTCGGCGTCAAAAAGTGCGTGTTCGAGTTTGTGTTGGTTAGCTTTTAGCGAATAAAGCGGGCGGTTGAAATGGGAAGCCAGGGCCTGAGCCATCATGGTTTTTCCTGTTCCCGATGGCCCGTGAAAAAGAATGGTAAGGGCTGTTCCATAACCATAAAAATCATCAAGCCTGTTTGCCTCATTAGTGTTTCTGTAGGCAAGATAATTGCCAATGTGAGAAACAAGCTCTTTTTTTGTTTCTTCCGGTACAATAACCTGGTCTAAACGAACTGAACTTGTATCTCTCTGAATCATTTCGGACATGCTTTTATAAAGGTTGTTATCACCAACCAGGTAGCGGACATATCTATCATGAATGCTGACGTATCTTTCAAAGATATTAGAATTGTCATCACCACGACGTTCAATGTGCAGAATATCTTGTTTAATAAGAGGAGAATCCACGCTGAAACATTGGCGGTTGGCAAGCTGTTCCCGCAAGTCACGGCTAATAATATTTAGAATTGCTCCGATCTTGACTTCGTTGTTTTTCCTAACTGCATCTCCAAGATTACATAAGTCAAACATCTCCGCGAATCGTTCACTTGTGGCTAACAAAAGCAATAGCAGCAAGGTTATTCTGTTAAATCCTTCCAGCTTTTTTTCTCGGCAGAACTTTATAAAATAAATACTAACTCCGTTTTGTTCAGCGGTTGCTGCTTTGAGTCGGTTTTGTTGCTCAATTGCTGAAATCACTTCTACCACTTTCTCCGGCTTGCTTTCTTCCGGTGATAATCCGGCAATGGAGATTGCCCGGACATAATCAGGATTGCTGTTCCAATCAGGGCAACGTTGCCGTAACAAAGCCTGGGCTAAAATCAGCTTTCCTTCCTGTTCCAGTGCTTCCAGATAATCCAGATTATCAGAAAACGACTCTCCAGATAATTTCTGCTCACGACATGCAGCCAGAGAAACCAGTTGTCCTGCTTGCGCGGTAGTGTCAGTTGCGGTATTCATCTTTGATATTGGCTTTTTCATAGTTCTTCCTCCTTATGCTCGTTTACGTGATGGTTCAACTATATCAGCAAGTCCGAACTGCACAGTCTCTTCCGGAGTGAGCCAGGTATCAACATCTCGCAGAAGGTAATCTTCCAGCTCTGCACGATCTTTAACTTTAGAATAGTCCAGGTAATGCTGCGTAACTCTTTCATGCATCATATCTTCTTCTTTTCTGCCTGCAATAAGCTGGCTGTGATTGCCAACATTCATTGCGGAAAAACGGTGTGAAAGAACGGCAGTCCGCGGGGTAATGACCCGGTGACCTTTCTCTCCGGTCATGAAAATCAGCAGCCCCATGGATGCAATCATTCCAATGCCTGTTGTGTAAATGGGAATGTGTGACCATTCCATAATGTCAATGATGGAGAATCCGGCAGAACATTTTCCGCCTGGGGAATTAATAATAAATTGCATCTGGCTTACATCGCTCTTAATGTTATGTTCGATAATCTCTTTGCTGATAGCCTCGGCAGTGCCGTTATTGATTTCCCCGGATAAATAGATAATGCCGTATTCGTTGAGTGCTTTGTTGTCTCGGTTATTGTCTTTTTCCATAATAGTGTTTCTCCTTATTTAATCTTGATTAGTCCTCTCTTAATTATACATATCTCACTACATTGCCATTTCCGGTTAGCTACCTACGACCCTTGGGGGCGGCACGCTGTTTCATCCATCCCTTGCGGGATTTGTTTTCTTGCGTGATTTACGACCGACTTCAGGCTGGTCGTTATCTCACCTCGAATTGATTTTAAAAGAGCTGACAATTTAATTGAGCATAATATACGCTCGGGGTGTGTCATTTCTGGACATTTTCAAAAATTTATTTTTGTGAAACTCCAATTCCGAAAGTGAAGGCCTGTTTATGCAGGCCGAAGCGCAGTGGAATTGGTAAGTTGAACAATCCCGCAAAGCGGAGGGTATGATACCTCGCAGTTTGCTTTGGGATTCATACCCGCGATTATTTTTCTGCAAATAAAGTAAAAATGGGTTATTATGATTTGTAATTCGAAGTGTTAGAAATTAATAATTTTCGGGAGAAAAAATATGCGGGGACGAATTCTTAAAAAGATTCTGGATGCCATAAATCTTCTAGCACAGCCGACAGGTACTACTATCTCTTCGCTCTGCGAGCAGCTTGACATTGACAAACGTCAAGCTTACCGGGTCATGGAAACACTTCAATACGACTTTGGCTTTGTGATTGATAAAGATAAACCTGTGTTAGGGAATGAAGTCCGCTATTATTTGGACAAAGAGTTTTGCAAGCGGCTTCTTGATATGAAGGTGGCTAATCTGAACCTATCACTAACAGAAATTATAGCTCTGTATTTTCTCAAAGGCCATTCCCGTCTTTATAAGGGCACGGACATTGAAGCCAATATTAACAGAGCATTTGCGAAGCTCGATGTTTTCGTCCCGGAAGGCTTGGCGGACAAATTGGAGAAGGTAAAGTCCCTTTTAATTACCAACACAAAGTTTGTTAAGGATTATTCGGCAAAAGATGAGATCATCGATATTATTACCAGCGCGATAATGCAGCAAAAGACTTGTATAGTTAAGTATCATTCATTTAGTAATGATCAGATTAAGAAGTTCGATATTGAGCCTCTCACATTTTTTGAATGGAATGGCGGCCTCTATATATTTGTGCG
>JBAXON010000230.1:0-5217 GCA_037133255.1 Deltaproteobacteria bacterium | reverse complement strand
GTGTTTTTCCAATGAGTACTGAGGGTTTTTCGCGCGGTAGTTCATGTTTATCTTGTCTTTTCATTTCATCAAATGAAAATCGATTTTGTAAATATTGTGAGACATAACGATATTCAAGACCAAAACTATCTAAGCGGCTCCAGGATAAGCCCGCGGCATGAAGACTCTCTACTTCCTCGATCATTCCTTGTTTTAGTCTTTCTTCCAACCGAGACGTAATCCGCTGCCGCAATATTGATCTTTCCCAACTTATCCCGAATACTGCCGCATCAATTACCGGTCTTTGGTCTTGTTCGGAGATTTTACTATTTCTCGCCCTCTCAATTTCAATCACCCGAATTAGTCTCTGTTTATCTTCTAAATCTGTTTTGTTATGCAAATGAGGTTTGAAAGTAAAAAGTACCTCTTTTAATTCTTCTATTGTTTTTTTATCAAGTTCTTTTCGTAATTCCTGATCAGGTTTCACCTCAGGCATTTCATATCCTGATAATACCGCTTGTAAATAAAGGCCGGTACCACCTGTAAGTATAGGCAAATTGCAATTATTCTGTATCTGACTGAATATTTTATAAAACTCTTTCTGGAATTCAAACAAATTAAATTCGCTCTCAGGATCTACTACATCTATCATGTGATACGGTATCTTTTGCGCATTGATAATATACTGATTTAAATCCTTGCCGGTACCAATATCCATGCCTCGATAGACCTGCCTTGAATCCGCAGAAATAATTTCGCCGTGCAGATCCCATGCGAGTCTTGCCGCCAACTCAGTTTTACCGGATGCCGTCGGACCAAGAATTACAACCAGATTCTTTGCCATATTATTTATTATACCCTTGAAATTATCTGCCTTTGCGTGTAGTCATTCCTAAGTTATGACAACATATAATAATATTTTGCCAATAATGGCTATTAAAAAATGATTAAAAGTATTGATCTACGAACAGAACCGATATTTGCTCTAATTTTAAAAATGAGCTGGCCGTCAATTATCGCGATGATAGCCATGTCGGTATATAATTTAATTGATACTTTCTGGCTAGCCAGACTAAGCTCGCAATCGCTCGCGGCACTCACTATCTGCTTCCCTATTCAACTTATATTTGCCGCAATTGGCGTTGGTACGGGAGTTGGCGCAGGCTCCTTCTCCGCACGGATGTTCGGCTCAGGTCGAATTCTTCAAGCCAAACAAACCGCCGGCCAGATTTTTTTCCTTTCCATCTTTTTTGGCGTTGTTATCATCAGTTGCGTTTTGTTTTTTCACGATGCTATCCTTATTACTTTTGGCGCCAGCCAGGACATTCTACCTCTGTGCCGGGATTATCTAATTATTATTGTATTTAGTTCACCTTTTCTCTTCTTTACCATGATGTCTAACAGTCTGCTCCGTGTTGAAGGGCGGCCTCTTTTATCAATGTATGTTGTCCTGATTTCATCTGTTGTCAGCGCCATTCTTGATCCTCTTTTAATCTTCGGAATTGGGCCATTCCCGCATCTGGGATTGAAAGGAGCGGCACTGGCTGCTGTTGTCGCTCAATTTATAGCTTGCCTGTTTTCAATATACTTTATGCAGCTGAAATCATCAAAATATGAGCTCAAATGGAAATATCTTTCCCCCGATATATCAATAATTAATTCAATTTATGCAACCGGCTTTCCCTCTATTATCATAAATTTAATTGTGAGCTTTCTTTTAATAATTTACAATCACGTATTATCTCAATTCGGTTCTTTGACAATCGCGGCTTTAGGCATTTTTTTTCGTGTGAACGCGCTGGTAACTATGGTTTTGTTTGGTATTGGCTTCGGCTTAATGCCGATTGTCGGATTCAGCGATGGCGCCAGACTCTATCAACGCCTTCGTCAATCAGTACTCGTCGCCCTGAAAGTGGCCAGTATATTTGCAACCGTTTCTTCGATTTTTTTATTTATATTTGCCGATACGATAGTTGCTTATTTTACTAAAGATCCTGAATTGCTCGCCATTGCCATACCTGCCTTACGCATCAATATCGTGGCATTGGTTTTCACCGCGCCAACCATCATTTTTATCAATATGTTTATGGGACTGGGCAAGGGCAATTTAGCTATGTTTTTACTTTTTTTCCGTGATGTTATTATACTGGTGCCTTTATTGATTGTGCTATCATCATGGAAAGGCTTAGCTGGTGCATGGTTTGCGCTACCCATAGCCAATTTTATTGCTTTCTTTGTAATTCTTTTTTGGGCAAAAAAAGAATTACAAAGATTTGGAAATAAGTAAACACGGGATTGTTCAACTTACCAATTCCGCTGCGTCGCAGATGACCTCGTGTGACCTTCAGGTTATTAGGTTGCTACGCTTTCGGAAGTGGAGTTTCACAAAAAAAATGCCCCTATCGCAAGGGGCATTTTTACTTCAATTTGATTTTAAATTAATTTGAATTCTTACAACGGTTGAACATTTGTCGCGCTGGGACCTTTGTTACCCTGTTCAATATCGAAACGGATCTTTTGCCCCTCATAAAGAGTCTTAAATCCTGTTCCGGCAATAGCGCTATAATGAACAAATACATCACCACCCTCATCGTTTTCAATAAATCCAAACCCCTTCTTCTCGTTAAACCATTTTACTTTTCCTTCTGCCACAATTGAAAATCCCCCTTTCAGATATTCGTTTCCTTTAAGGCCTAGACCCTTCAGAAACTAAAAAACCGCAAGAATCCTTTTTTTTTAAAATTAAGAATTCAAAGCGGTTAATTTTTTTCTCTGCAAAACTTAACACTAACGATTTCCTAGCAAAAGCCGCCTGCGTTTTTCCTCATAAGAATACGACCTGCTCATGTTGGTCTAAATTTTAACATTATTTATTTTAAAATCAAGCTTTTTTTAACAATTTTGATTCATTAAATTCAGCAATACATTTGAGTAAAATGTCAATTAATTCCTTTTCTTTTCCAAAATAAAAATGATCTGCCCCCATTATTGTTTCAAAGAGGCAGTTAATATTTTTTGCTTGTTTCCCTAATACCTCCGCATCGCAGTACTGGTCTCGATCACCGCTCACGACTAAATCAATTTTATTTTTTAAATTCTCCCAGCTAAAATCAAATAAATTATGAGGTGGAGAAACAAGAATACTGGCAACAAAGTGTTGATTAGATTGCTCCAGCAATTTAGATCCCACCCAGGCGCCAAATGAATAACCGGCCAAAACTATTTTCTCTATCCCATTCTTTTTTAGAAAATCAAGAGCTGAAATAATATCAGTTTGTTCACCCCTGCCCTCGTCATAATTGCCCGTGCTATTACCTGCTCCCCTGAAGTTGAATCGAAGTGTCGTATAATTTTGTATGGCAAAGGCATCTCGTATCGCTTCGACAACATTATTATGCATCGACCCACCCATAAGAGGATGCGGATGACAGATAATGATACCATTTTTACCCGGCTGCTTCCCAAACATTCCTTCAATTTTCAACGACCCATTATTCCAATATACTTTTTCTTCCCGTACAATAGTCATATCGAGCATCCCCGATGACAGGCACAAAATCTCTGATCGTCATATTTTTTTAATGGAGGTTCAACTTCAGCGCAAATATCAATCTTGTAAGAGCAGCGGTTTTGGAAATTGCAGCCTATTTCGCCTTCACTTCTGGCTTCTCCTTTGACTGACAATATTCTGTTTTTGTTTTTAGGATCACCCGATGGAACTGCTGAAAGCAGCATTCTTGTATAGGGGTGCATTGGTGCTGAGTAAACATCATCGTTTGGCGCAAGTTCGACAATTTTGCCTAAGTACATTACGGCAATGCGATCGGACATATTGCGAATCACATTCAGATCGTGAGAAATAAATAAATAAGTTAACCCAAAATCATGTTTAAGATCTTTGAGTAAATTCAGAATCTGCGCCTGAATCGAAACATCCAATGCTGAAACAGGTTCATCGGCAATAATTAATTCCGGTTTTAAAATCAGCGCGCGAGCTATGCCGATACGCTGCCTCTGACCGCCGCTGAATTCATGCGGATAGCGATTGGCCTGTTCCTTACTTAAGCCAACTTTCGCCATCAATTGAATCACTCTCTCATCACGCTCATTTTTATCGCCTGTTTTGTGAATTGTAAGAGGCTCTTTGATGATACTGAATGCTGATTTTCTGGGGTTGAGTGAAGAATAGGGATCCTGAAAGATCATCTGCACATTCCCGCGGTATGTTTCCAACTCGGCTGCGGAAAATGAATTTATATTATTGCCTTTATAATATATATATCCTGCGTCAGGTTTTTCTAACCTGATGATCAATCTGGCCAGTGTTGATTTCCCGCAACCTGATTCACCAACCAGACCAAGCGTTTCGCCTTTGTGTATTTGCAGTTCTATATTATCAACAGCGTGAACACTTCTTGATTTGGGATGAAATAAACCACCGCCGGAAGTATATTTTTTTCTTAGTTCTTTGATCTCAACTAATGATTGAAGCATATTTAACTCAATACGATTTATGTTAATTTATATTTCCCGGGTATTGCAAGCATGCGACAAAATGTCCTTCTCTAATTTCTTTTAAACCCGGTTCCTCTTTGTCACATTCTTTTTGCGCGACCAAACAACGGTCAAAAAATCGGCATCCCGCTGGAAGATTATATAAGCTGGGAACATTGCCGGGAATAGTTTTGAGATAATTATCCCTGGAAGAAGCCGCGCATCTTGCCGGCATGGATTCAATTAATCCCCTTGTATAGGGATGAAGCGGATGATCAAATATGTTTTCGACAGTCGAGTTTTCCACAATTTTTCCCGCGTACATCACAGCTACATTTTTAGCAGCTTGCGCGATAATTCCAAGATCGTGGGTAATTAAAATTACCGCCATATTATTTTTTTCTTTCAGACTTGAAATCAAATCAAGAATCTGCGCTTGAATTGTAACATCCAGAGCTGTGGTCGGCTCATCGGCAAGCAGCAATTGGGGATGACACGACATCGCCATAGCAATCATCACTCTCTGGCGCATACCACCACTGAGCTGATGTGGATATTCGCGTACCAGTTTTTCGGGATCATCAATACCTACTTCACGCAATTGTTCAATGCTTAAGGCAAGGGCTTCTTTAGTCGCAAGTTTTTGATGCAGCCGGATGGCTTCGGCTATTTGCTCACCCACTCGCAGGACCGGATTTAATGAAGTCATCGGTTCCTGAAAAACCATGGCAATCTCACTGCCAC
>JBAXON010000229.1:0-5228 GCA_037133255.1 Deltaproteobacteria bacterium | reverse complement strand
CCATTAAAACCACTGAAGGTTGATGCCAGTAACCAATTTTACGATATGGTGAACGATGAATCCCTGGTGATAAAAATTAAATATGGCCTGATAAGTTTTCTTATGCCTGCCGACATATCTGCCTCCGTAGAAAAGCTGCTTATCAAATCAGGTCAAAATTTACATAGCGATGTCTTGTTTGTTCCTCATCACGGATCATCGCGCTCCAGCAGTCCAGATTTTATCAGGAAAGTCGCTTGCAGCAACGCTTTAATCAGTGCCGGGAAAAACAATCCCTTCCATCATCCTGACCCTTCCACGTTAACTAGATTAACAGCTGCCAATGTTAATATTTTCCGTACTGATAGAGATGGGGCTATTACCGTAACAACTGATGGCACTAAGATGAAAATTGATACATATATAAAAACCAAATAAGTCATCACCTCTTCTACCTTATTTATTTAATTGCTAACCAGCATAGTATATGCTAAAAAGTCACCTCAATTTTGGGATACTAATTATGGATAAAATTACAGCAATTAAAGGCATTAAGGATATCTTGCCGGAAGACACACCGACCTGGAATTATGTCGAATCCATTGCCCGTCAGGTATTTAGTGTGTTTGGATTCCGTGAAATCCGCGTGCCGATTATGGAAAAAACGGAACTTTTTAAACGGAGCATTGGCGAAACTACGGACATTGTCGAAAAGGAGATGTATACATTTCGTGACCGCGATGAAGAATTGCTGACATTGCGTCCGGAAGCTACGGCATCTGTTATCCGTGCCTACATCGAGCATAATATGATGGCGGCTGATCCGATAACCAAACTCTTTACTTTCGGACCTATGTTTCGCCGGGAAAGGCCGCAGAAGGGGCGGTTTCGGCAGTTCCATCAAATTGATGTAGAACTTTTTGGTGATGATAAACCGCAATCTGATGCCGAAGTTATTTTTATGCTGGTTCATTTTCTTAAGGCGGTAGGCATTGAAGAGTTGTCTCTAGAAATTAACTCCCTTGGCTGCAAGACTTGCCGGCCTGTTTTTTCGCAAGCAATAGTTAATTTTTTAAAAGGATCGGAAAAAGACCTTTGCCCTGATTGTCAAAGGCGCATTTCCACTAATCCTTTGAGAGTTTTTGATTGTAAGATTGAATCCTGTATTTCAATTATTGTCGGGGCTCCCAAAATACTAGATTATTTATGCACGGAATGCGCAGAACATTTTGCACAAGTGAAGGCATATCTTAATGATTTGAAAGTAGACTATTTGATTAATTCGAAAATGGTGCGCGGCTTGGATTATTATACCAAAACTGCTTTTGAAATAAAATCCGGATCGCTGGGTGCTCAAAATTCTCTTGCCGGCGGCGGAAGATATGATGGACTAGTTAGTTTTCTTGGCGGGCCGGAAGTTCCCGGCATTGGCTTTGCCGTTGGCTTTGAACGCCTGATTGCCTGTCTGCCGCAAACTGAAATAAATAAATATCAAACGGATATTTTTGTAGCCGCACTTGGTCCGCGTGCGCAAAAGATTTCCTTCAGTTTAACAAATGAACTGCGCCGGGTCGGGATCTCTGCCACTATGGATTACTCAGACAAGAGCCTCAAAAGCCAGATGAAACGTGCCGATAAATTGAACAGCTCATGCACGCTGATTTTCGGCGACAAGGAAATAGACGAAAAACGGGTTGAATTGCGCGACATGAAAACAAAAAATCAAAAAGTTTTGTCTCTGGACAATTTGCCGGAAACAATTATTAATATATTTAAAGAGAGGTAAGAGATTTTGAGCAACTTTTTAACAAAGGATAAGAGAACTCATTACTGCGGAGATTTAAACATTTCCGATGATGGGAAAGAAGTTATTTTAATGGGTTGGGCGCAACGCCGGAGAGATCACGGCGGAGTTATTTTTATTGATTTGCGGGATCGTGAAGGAATAGTTCAGGTAGTCTTCAACCCGGATGCAGGAGTTAATGTTCATGGAGAAGCGCATAAAATTCGCAGTGAATTTGTTTTAGCGGTCAAGGGTAACGTGCGCAAGAGACCTCAAGGGATGGAAAACCCAGCGCTGAAGACAGGTGAAATTGAAATCATCGTTTCCGAATTGGAAATAATGAATGAATCCAAAACTCCGCCATTTTCTTTTGACGAAGAAGATATCTCGGAAAATGTGCGCCTTAAATACCGTTATCTTGATTTACGCCGCCCCGCGATTCAGCAGAACTTGTTTTTACGCAGCCGCCTTGCCTCCGCTACTCGTCATTATTTTGAGGAGAATGGTTTTATCGAAGTAGAAACACCCTTTCTGACAAAAAGCACACCGGAAGGCGCTCGCGATTATCTTGTCCCCAGCCGTGTTTCCAAAGGCATGTTTTACGCGCTGCCACAATCACCACAGATATTTAAGCAGCTCTTAATGGTTTCCGGTTTTGACCGCTATTATCAGATCGTGAAATGCTTCCGCGATGAAGATCTGCGTGCCGACCGTCAACCGGAATTTACTCAAATCGATGTCGAGATGTCGTTCATTACGGAAGAAGATATTATGAAGATGATGGAAGGCTTGATGGCGGCAATATTTAGGGCCTGTCTGGGCAAAGAGTTAACCCTTCCCTTCCCCAGATTAGCCTACTACGATGCGATGAACCGCTACGGCAAGGATAACCCTGATGTGCGTTTCGGGATGGAAATTGTTGATGTGACCGGCCTTGTGAAAGATTCCGGTTTTAAACTATTCGCGGAAGTAGCGGCATCCGGTGGCGCTATTAAAGCCATTAAAGCCCAGCAGGCCGCAAGCCTGTCACGCAAAGACCTTGATGCTCTCAAAGACTTTGTCGCTATCTACGGCGCTAAGGGACTCGCCTGGGCAAGACTTGGCACTACTGACTGGACATCCCCTATCTTTAAGTTTCTGCAGCCGTCTGAAGTCGAAGGCATCAACAAAGCCATGGCTGCCAGAGAAGGAGACGTGATTTTCTTTGTGGCTGATACGGCAAAAGTAGTTAATGATTCCCTTGGCAATCTCAGGATTCATCTGGCCAAAAAATTGAATTTGATTGATCCGGAAATGCTGGCATTTACATGGATTACTGAATTTCCGCTGATGGATTATTCGGAATCGGAAAAGCGTTTTGTTTCCACGCATCACCCTTTCACTTCTCCTTTTCTGGAAGATCTGCCACTACTCACCACTGATCTGGGGAAAGTAAGAGCCAGGGCGTATGACCTTGTTCTTAACGGTTCAGAAATAGGTGGCGGTAGTATTCGAATCCACAGGAAAGATATTCAGTCGCAGGTATTTAGTGTGTTGGGATTAAGCGAAGAAGAAGCTAAGTTAAAATTCGGATTTCTGCTGGATGCCCTCGAATACGGCACACCGCCGCACGGAGGACTTGCCTTCGGACTGGACAGGCTTACCATGATTATGGCCAAGACGGAATCTATTCGTGACGTAATTGCGTTTCCGAAGACGCAGAAAGCCGCATGTCTCTTATCCGACGCACCTTCTAAAGTCAGCATAGAACAATTAATGGAACTTTCTTTGAAAATTGTTCAATCATAATTTATTGGAGAAATAAATGGCAAAATGGAATAAAGACAAAAAACTCCTGGAACAGCAGCGTAATAGATTCTGGAATTTCGATTTAAAAGATGTTGACGAACCCAATTTACAAAAAGACATATTCCCATATACTGAAATCAGTAAAATTGTTTTCGATCATCAAATAATCCCCATTGAACCAGCAGATGATATTTTTATCACTGATACTACTTTTCGTGATGGCCAACAGGCACGTCCACCATATACGGCTGAACAAATTGTTCATATATTCCGACTGATGAATAAACTTGGCGGTCCTAATGGAATAATCCGTCAATCTGAGTTTTTTCTTTATAGCAAAAAAGATAAAGAAGCTGTGGCTAAATGCCTGGAACTTGGCCTTCGCTTTCCGGAAATTACCGGCTGGATTCGGGCGGCAAAAGAAGATATCCACTTAATCAAGGATGCAGGGCTGAAAGAAACAGGAATACTTACTTCTGTTTCCGACTACCATATCTTTCTGAAACTTAATAAGAAAAGAAGTGAAGCACTCGATGATTACCTTGGTATCGTCAAAGCTATTCTAGATTTGGGAATAATTCCACGCTGCCACTTTGAAGATATCACACGGGCTGATATTTATGGTTTCTGTATTCCCTTCGCGATAAAATTAATGCAGCTTCGGGAAGAAAGCGGAGTTGATATTAAAATAAGACTTTGTGACACAATGGGCTACGGAGTTACTTATCCCGGGGCTGCTCTGCCTCGTAGTGTGGATAAGCTTGTGCGATCATTTATTGATGAAGCAGGCGTTCCCGGTCAACTGCTTGAATGGCATGGTCACAATGATTTTCACAAAGCGATGATTAACGCGACTACAGCATGGCTTTATGGCTGCAGTTCGGCAAACTCCACATTGTTGGGGCTTGGTGAAAGAACAGGAAATCCTCCCATTGAAGCTTTAATTATTGAATACATTTCACTCAAAGGCAATAATAACGGTATTGACACAACTGTCATTACCGACATTGCCGAATATTTTGAGAAAGAAATTGGCGTGAAGATACCGCACAATTATCCATTTGTGGGCTCGGAATTTAATGTAACCCGTGCCGGAGTCCATGCTGACGGCCTGATTAAATGCGAAGAGATTTATAATATATTTGATACCGGAAAAATTTTGAAACGGCCAATTGTTACAATGATCACAGACAAATCCGGCAATGCCGGTATTGCTTTGTGGATCAATCAGCGTTTCGGTCTGGAAGGCGATTACGCTATAGATAAACGGCATCCGGGAATTTCTAAAATACATAAGTGGATTACAGAGCAATACGATACCGGCCGTATTACTACCATTTCTCCTGAAGAAATGGAGAAAAAAGCACGAATGTATCTACCCGAACTCTTTATGTCTGAGCTCGAAAAGATAAAATATGGCGCAGAAAAAGCAGCAATCGACGCCGTATGCCTGCTCATTGAACAACCTTTGATGATGGATATGATTACAGAAAAACAAGAGCCTCTGATGCAAAAGTTTGTTGACGAACATCCATCATTCCAGTTTGCATATATCGTTGACCTCAACGGCAGAAAGACTACAAAAAATATTACCAATATTGCCGATCGCGCTAAATATGAAAACTATGGAGTTGGCACGGATCAATCAGATCGGGAATGGTTTATCAAACCTCTGCAA
>JBAXON010000228.1:0-5229 GCA_037133255.1 Deltaproteobacteria bacterium | reverse complement strand
GCAGCGTTTCTAATGGTATCCAGTTCGCGATTAATTTGCAGGCGCCGGAAGGTGAAATTTACTGGGCAAGAAATGCGTCAGGTGTTATTGACAAAATGTCTCTGCTTACCGGTTGCAGCTCAATTTACATGAGCATTAAATGCGGGCTGGAAATCGCCAGGATTCTGGGTAAAAAAAGACCAAGCTGGATTAAAGCAAAAGATGCTTTAGGTGAAGTAATTCGCAACAGGCCTGATCTTTTCAACATGATAAAATCTCGTTATTCCATGGATTGGTATTATCCTGTCTTATGCGGCGCTGTAAGAGGTGAAGACGCAAAAAAACGGATCGATCATTTGTGGGATAAATTTGTAGTGCCGGATTGGGGAGTGCGTTGTGTCAGCGACCGCCCCTGGGTGACTATGGCGGAAACATCGGAACTGATTTTAGCGCTTACCTCAATTGATGATTATTCCAGAGCGAAAGCTGTATTTAGCTGGCTTGGCGATAAAAGATTTGCCGATGGTTCTTACTGGATGGGTGTTACATTCCCGAACGGTGTAATCTGGCCGGAAGAAAAAACAGGCTGGACTTCCGCAGCGGTGCTTCTGGCCTGGGATGCTTTAAATGAAATAACTCCGGCGGCAAAAATATTTAACCATCAATTCTGGGCGGAAAAACATAAAACGCAACATCAATATTAATGTGACATATTATGAGAAGAGATCACCGCCCGTATTACATTAAACACCTGTATAACAAATTCCAGAAGTGGTATGCGCATTATTATTTGGCCCCGCAATGCCAATATTATGGTCGTGGTATGCATTTCATGAAACCATGGCAGGTGGAAATATTTGGCGGTCCTATTTCTTTGGGTGATTATACAACGGTCATAGCTACTTCTGATAAGAAAGTCAGGTTAACGATCTGGTCAAAAGATAAGGATTCGGGGAAAATCGAAATAGGCCGGTGTAGCCTTCTTTGCCCCGGTACACGAATCATGTCGGCAACGGCGGTAACGATTGGTGATGGCTGTATGATGGCCCAGGATGCCTGTATTACCGATTCCGACTGGCATGATTTATACGACCGGAGCTTGCCTGTCGGCAATACCGAAGCAGTGAAAATAGGCAACAATGTCTGGATCGGCGACAGCTCCATTGTCAACAAAGGTGTGACCATCGGTGACAATGCTGTAATCGGCGCAGGTTCTATAGTATTGAAAGATGTGCCTGCTAATGCCATTGCTGTAGGAAATCCCGCCACTGTAGTAAAATACCTGGATCCGGATAAACCTTTAAAGACCAGAACGCAGTGGTTATCTGATCCCGCCAAACTGGCCAGGGATTTTGAAATAATTGATAGGGAAAATATGACCGGAAACACCCTGACCGGCTGGTTTAGATCGATACTTTTCCCCCGACAAGGAGACTGACCATTGCGAGTTGCCATTATTGCTGCACCTTATCCTTTAGAAGAAATTCCCTCACCACCGTTAGGAATAGCTTATGTTGCCGCGGCATTCGAAGCGGCTGGCTGTGAGGTGCGCGTTTTTGATTACATTGTCTCTCACTATTCCAGAGAAAAACTTTCCACACAATTAGCCGATTTTCAACCTGACGCCGTCGGCGCGGGCTGTGTCACGTTGAATTTTTATGAAGCACAGAAGATTATGCGTGATGTCAGAAGCATTAACCCGGAAATTATCACCATGATGGGTGGCCCTCATGTATCATTTACAGCAGAAGAAACTCTACGTAATTATCCGGAAATTGATTTGATCTTTGTTGGCGAAGCGGATGATACAATTGTTGAATTTGCTCCGCTGATAAAGCAGAAAAATAAATGGCGCAACATCCGCGGTATATCATATAGGCAGGGTGATGAAATCATCAATAATGGCAAAAGAGACTTCATTATGGATTTGGATTGCATAACAATGCCTGCACGGCATTTGCTGCCTGTATCACGTTATCGTGCCCTTGGGTTTCCTGTCAGCATGATTACCGGTCGTGGCTGTCCTCATGCGTGTATTTTTTGTCTGGGGCGGAAGATGGTCGGTTCGAAAATTCGTCGCCGTAAAACAAAAAATGTGCTGGATGAAATGGAACAAATAGTCGGGCTTGGTTTTGAACGCATCAATATTGCCGATGATCTTTTTGCTTCCGATGGACAGCGCGTAAAAGAAATATGCAATGGAATAAAGGAACGTAATTTAAATTTTACCTGGAGCGCTTTTGCCCGTGTAGATACGGTGGATCAGGAAATGTTGGATGCAATGGTTGCTGCCGGCTGTGACAGCGTCAGCTTTGGATTGGAATCAGGCAATCCGGAAATGCTCAAGAGAATTAAAAAAGGGGTAAAGCTGGAACAGGTTCATAGTGCTGTAAAAATGTGTAAGCAGTCGGGTATGCTTGCCCATGCATCGTTCATGGTGGGGCTGCCGGGAGAGACAAAAGAAACTCTCGCGCAAACTGAAGAACTGGCTAAAAGTCTGGATATTGTTTACGGCTATCATTTTCTGGCGCCTTTTCCGGGGACAACAGTGCGCGAAAAAGTTCACAAATATGATTTGGAAATATTAACAAACAATTGGGATAAATATGATGCCAATGATGCCATTGTCCGGACTTCGGCATTACAGCCGCAGGATATACGCGAATTTGTCGCCCGTTTTGATGATGCAATAGAAAATGCCTGGCAAAGGCAGTTGCGCGATTATAAAAGAGGGACTAATACAGATTTGGAAGATTTGCATGTTGAAGGCCACTGGCGGATGAATTTAACTTTTAAAATTCTCAAAGACGACCTAATTGAGAAACACGGTTTTATTGAGCAGGATTTATTTGAAGGCTCTAAAGACAGAGCGCTAAAAGAACTCGGTCGCAGGATTACTGCCTGCACAAATGCTGAAGCTCGCACAGTGGAAAACGCTCTGAGTGATTTTGCCAACCGTGGTTATCTTAAGATTGAAACTACAGAAAAAGGGTGTACCTGGCTGTGGTCCTGAGCTTCCTACTTTTTACGTTTTAATATTCCCAGAGATTTATACAAAGGCAGTTCCTCATAATGGTCGGAGCCTACCGCTCTGCGGTAAACAAGATAAGGTGCCTGACCGCCTTTGGATGGATCGGGGAAAATATCATGAAACAAAAGATAACCACCGACAATTAAATGTTTTGACCAGATTTTATAATCGTTAAGGACTGATTCGTGGGAATGACTGCCATCAATGAAAATGAGGCTAAGCGGCGTTTGCCAAACGCGTCCTACTATTTCTGACCGGCCAATAACAGGAATCACTGCATTTTCCAGATCGAAATCTGCGATTGTTTTGCGAAATAAGCGCAGTGTGTCTATTTTCCCCGTTTCTTTATCCAGTAAATCAGGATCGAAATATTCCTGACCCGGTTGCTGTTCTTCAGAGCCTGTATGGTGATCAAGAGAAAATAAAACTGAATTGTTTTCTTTGCAGGCAGTACCCAAGTATATTGCCGATTTGCCGCAATAACTGCCGATTTCCAAACAGGGACCAGCCTTGCTTGCTTCATGAGCCAGGCTAAAGAGTCGATCTGCTTCATCATCATCCAAAAAGCCTTTTATTTCAGAAGCTTTCGCTTTGTTTATCTTCAAAGTGGTCTATCTCAACGAAGTGTATTTGGTATTCAACATTAAACTGATACGGATTAAAAATCAAGATTATTTTGCAGATAAATATTCCGCACGAATTACGCGCAAATGTGGTAGAATCCAAAAAAGTCATTTAATAAAAAATTAGATTGAGATCGCTCCAATGAGCCAAAATGAAGTAAATAAACATTTTGCTGCTATCCACCATGATCAAATCAAAAATTTGACCAACATTGGCGTAGCTCTATCCGGTGAAAAAAATATTGATCGTCTTCTCGAAATGATTCTGGATGAGGCACGAAAATATACAAATGCAGATGGTGGAACCCTCTATATCATGTCCGAGGACGAGTCTGAACTCCTTTTTGCGATTATCAAAAATGAATCGCTGGGTGTAAGCATAGGTGGCACCGGCGGGAAAATAACCTGGCCTGCCGTGAAATTAAAAAAAAGAGATGGCTCTCCTAACTACTCTAATGTCTCTGCATACGTTGCTATTTCCGGAGAAGCGGTGAATATTGCTGATGTCTATGATGCATATGGTTTTAATTTTGAGGGAACAAAAAAGTATGATCAGGAAAATGGCTACCGTTCCCAATCCATGCTGGTTGTTCCAATGCGTAACCATGACAACGACATCATCGCTGTGTTGCAGCTTTTAAACGCGCAGGATCAATTAACCGGAGCTGTGATTAACTTTTCATTGGAATCTCAGGAGATGACTTTATCTTTAGCCTCACAAGCGGCGGTAGCACTGACCAATAACCGCCTGATTCACGATTTAGAAAATTTGCTGGAATCATTTATTAAAACAATTGCCACAGCCATTGATGAAAAGTCACCTTATACCGGTGGCCATGTCCGACGTGTTGCTCAATTGACAATGACTATAGCAAATAAGATAAACGAAAAAAAGCAAGGGCCATTCGCTTCTGTTATATTTTCCGATGATCAAATGCGGGAGTTGCGCATGGCTGCATGGTTGCATGATATCGGAAAGATTATCACTCCGGAGCATATTGTCGATAAAACTACAAAACTCGAGAAGGTACATGACCGTATTGCAGATGTAAAAACTAGGTTTGAGTTGATCAAAAAAGAATATCAACCTGCTATGCAGGAAACCAAAAACAATAAAGCAGATAATTCACTGGAAGACATGGAAAAGGAAATAAAAATGCTGGATGAAGAATACCAGTTTTTGGTTCACGTTAATCGTGGCGACGAATTTATTGAAGATGAAATGGTTAAGCGGATTAAACAAATTGGCAAAAGGCAGTGGCGCGCCAATAGTCAAACATTACCGCTTTTGACTGAAGATGAAATTTATAATTTAAGTGTGCGCAGCGGGACGCTCAATGATGAAGAAAGAAGCATAATCAATAACCATGCGGCTGTATCTTATAAGATGCTCTCCGGGCTTCCCTTCCCGAGAAAGATGCGCAATTTAGCCAATTATGCCGCCGCTCACCATGAAAAAATGGATGGTACGGGATATCCGCTGGGGCTCAAGGCCGATCAACTCTTCCTGCAATCACGCATTATTGCGATTGCCGATATATTTGAGGCTCTCACAGCCAAAGATCGACCTTATAAGAAAGAGAAGACTGTTGCTGA
>JBAXON010000227.1:0-5293 GCA_037133255.1 Deltaproteobacteria bacterium | reverse complement strand
CTGAACATTGCGGGAAAAGACGATAGTCGGGTCTTCTTCAGTCAGGCGGTGAATCGATGACGCAATCTTGTCTTCATCACCTCTCGTTTTTGGTTCAATGGCAAAAGACATAATAGGCGGCGGAATTGCTACCTTGCTAAAAATAATCGGTGCTTTTTCATTGCAAAGAGTTTCACCGGTGATAGTTTCTTTAAGTTTGGCCACACCGGCAATATCACCGGGAATAAGACCTTCGGCCTGTTTTTGGTTTTTCCCTTCCAGAAAAAAGATATGACCGAATTTTTCGGTAATTTTTCTTGACGAGTTATAGACAGCCGAATCTGGATTGAGCTTGCCGGAATAAACGCGGAACAAAGTCAACCTGCCGGCGTAAGGATCGGCAATGGTTTTAAAGACGATAGCGGAAAATGGCGCATCCTCAGCGGGCTGCCTTTCTTCAACGTCAGTTTTTCCTGGTTTGATTCCTTTTACCGATCCGTGATCAACAGGTGAAGCAAAGGAACTAACTGCCAGATCAAGAAGCAGTGAGATACCAATACCTTTTACTGCGGATCCACATATAACCGGAATCAGGTTTCCTGAAGAGACACCTTTTTTTAATCCTGATTTAAGCTCTTCGGGTGAAAGTTCGCCTGCTTCCAGATATTTGTTCATCAGTTCATCATCGGCCTCAGCAATATCCTCAATCATCGTGCTGCGGAAACTATTTACTTCCTCCATCATTTCCGCCGGTATATCGGTGGCTTTACCGACACCTTTATTATCGCTAAACAAATAAGCTTTAGAATTAATCAGATCAACAAGACCATTAAATTTATCTTCAGAGCCAATAGGCAGGCAGATGGGGGTTACTTTTTTCTTGAATTTGGTTTTGATACTATCCAGTGCTTTATTGAAATCAGCGCGTTCACGGTCCATTCTGTTGATAAATATGGTGCGTGGAAGATTGAATTCATCTGCCAATTCCCAAACTTTTTGCGTTTGAAATTCAACACCACCAACGGCATCAACCACCACAACAGCATTATCTACAACGCTGACAGAGCATTTTATATCAAAGGAAAAGTTGGAATCTCCCGGAGTATCAAGAAAATTAATTTTGTGTTTATCCCACTCAACAAAATTTGCTGAAGATGTAATCGAAACGCGGCGTTTTTGCTCTTCTGGCTCATAATCCATAGAAGATGTTCCATCATCGACTCTTCCGAGCCTTTCGCTTTTGCCGGAAACAAATAAAAGGGATTCGCAAAGGGATGTTTTGCCCGTTCCACCGTGACCGATTACTGCCAAATTTCTCAGGGATTTTGAATCATATTTTGCCATGAAAACTCCTTTCAATATCTCAATAAGATCTCTGCTGGATCTGGATAAAGCAGCCTCATTCGAATGCGCGTTTGTTTAACTTATCGCGCAAGTAAAATCAAGACAATATTTTTAAAATTCTTACTTAACCTGGAGGCTTTTTTCACCCATTCGCATGGGGTATCTTGTCGCCAGAGTACAAAGAAAAAGGACAAGCGTAAAAGATACAATCGTCCAGATAATTTGCAGTATCGATAAGCTCTGACCGCGCATCATAGACATGAATATGTAATAAACCGGGCCTGCTTCCAGAATTATAACAAGAATTATTAAACCGAAACAGCAAAGCATAAATAAAAGGCCGCCAAAACTGGTGACTGATAAGGCGGGATTTTCCGATTTGAAATCAGGATAAATTGCGCCCAAGCCAATAGCCATGGCTACTACAGCGGGAACAAGGCAGAAAATAGTTGTTGCCGACAGAATCATCATAAAGGGAGTAACCCCAAGAAGTAAGTTAGAGGCAACGATAAGAATCTCCGACAAAATAATTAACGGTACATAATATAAGAAAAACTTAATCCACAGAAATGTTTTAATAGATACCGGTGCTGCCTGAATAATCCAGAAAGCTTCTCCTTCCATGCTGACTGCAGGGTATACAAAGCGGGCGGCAATCGCGGAAAGAACAAAAGCGGCAAGTCCCATGTTTAAAAAAGAAAAAACGTTTTGCAGATAAACTGTTTTCATCGGTGATTTATCCAGAGGCAAAACGGAAAAATTATACAGGTAAACCACGATTAATGCGCCGATCAGGAATAGCTGTGGCCATTGGGTGGAATCACGGAAAAAAGTGCGGATTTCCTTAACGGCAAATGCTTTTGCCTGCCGCGAGAGAAAATTAAGTAAATGTTCCCAATCCCATCCTTTGAAGTTAACCGGCGCAAAAAGTCGCTTTGGTGTTGTTTGCGCCTGCGAGAAGCCATAAAAATAAGCCACGCGGGCAAGCGATTCATTGAAGAAAATCAGACTAAAGGCGCAGCTTGTGGCAAGCGCCAAATTAAATAAGGAGGTTTTCATATTGCCGTTTATCGCGGATACAATTATATCGGCTATCCATGTTGTCGGCAGAAATGGAGAGTTGGGATTTTGAAGTGAATTCAAATAAGTTACAACGGAGGCAAAACTATCTGGATTGACCAATTGTTCCGGCCTGATCATGCGTAGCGCAACTACAAGAAGGATGGCTAAACCCACTCCCATAATAACAAAAAGCGTACGAATTTTTCCCGCAGGCAAGGCGATTGCTCCAACCATGACCACAATACTGCTGATTGCTGTGGCAATCAGGCACATCACGATTATAGCGATTAAGGCAATCAGATAAAATAAGATGCCCGCTTTATAAATCAGGCCATAAGACAGAAACACAGGAAGGCTGAATGCTACCACCATCCAGGAGGAATCGAATACGCTAAGTAGAAAGCGGGACAGAAAAATAGTTCTAGCATCCACAGGCAGTGAATGCAAAAGTGGCAGATCACGGCTCAAATAAAAATGCGATAAGCTGTTAATTATACTGCTGAAAAGAAGAAGAGCAAAAAAAGTTATGATAATCATGGAAAGAAGTTTCATGGCCAGTATATCGCCAAAGTCCTGCACGCTCTGGAAATATAACAAGACGCGGTAAAACATAATGAAACTGCCGACCCAGAAAACCGCTCCGACAGAGCCAAACATGAAAAGCCTTATCCAGCTTTTATTTTTATTTCCCAAACGGTAGTTGTTGAAAAAGGAAAGCAGGCGAGGTCTCAATAAAATGAAAATTGTATTCATAATGTCCACTCTTGGCTGACTAAGTTTAAAAAAACTTCTTCGAGCTTGGCTTCTCCAGTCTTTGCGGCTTGGTTTAGCTGGGCGAGTGTTCCTTGCGCAAGCAAAGTACCTTTGGAGATCACACCAATTCTATGGCACAAATCTTCCGCGATGCTTAAGGTATGTGTGGAAAGAAAAATAGTTATATTTTTTGCGGCCAGTTGTTTTAAAATATCTTTAACCATCCGCACCCCCGTGGGATCAAGCCCTACCATGGGTTCATCAATAATCAATACTTTCGGGTCATGCAATAAGGCGGCGGCAATAATGAGTCTTTGTTTCATGCCATGCGAATAGGCTTCAATTATTTCATTAGCCCAATCCCAGAGGGCAAATTGCTTTAAAAGGGATGCCGATTTTTGCTCAAATATGCCGGGATCCACGCTGTATAAATCAGAGGAAAACTTTAAAAATTCTCTGCCGGTGAGCTTTTCGTAAAGAAAAGGCCTGTCCGGGACAAAGCCGATGATTTGTTTTGCGCCTACCGGATTTTTGGCCATATCAAAGCCATCAATGATAACGCTTCCGGATGTAGGGGCAATAATCCCGCCCATCATGCGGATCGTTGTAGTTTTGCCCGCGCCGTTTGGGCCGATAAAACCATAAATTTCACCGGAGGCAACGCGTAGGCTCAGATCGTTAACCGCTATGGTAGTTCCGTAATCTTTAGTCAGGTTTATTATATCAATCATTGTTTTTCGGATATTACCTCCAGTTGAATTTTTCCCATAAAACCAAGTAAGTCCAGTTGTTCGCCGCCTTCACCGCGTACTAAGCGAATGTGTGTGACATCGGCAGGCATTTGATTAAAAACGGCATCAACAGTGATCCATTTACCAATATAGGCGAGATTCCACGCGTGGTAATAAAAACGGCCACGAAGATAAACCAGACCTGTTTCAATTTGCGCAGGAATTCCGGCGGCACGCAGCAGGGCAGCAGTCAATACGGCATGTTCGTTACAATCACCAACTTTATTTTTCAAAACTTCCAGTGCGTTTGGCACTGATAATACCGGTTTCTTTTCCACGTTCACATAAACCCAATTAACAATCTTTCTTGCTTTTTCCTGTGGAGAATCAGAAGGCAGCACTATCTTTTGTGCCTGGGTTTTTATTTGATGATGATCAGATTGTATTAGTGGCGCAGGTTTTAAGAAAGCGGAAATACCTTGTGGAATATCTATCTTGCCAAGCGTTGCGGCAGGGAGCTTTTCACGAGTGATGGTCAAGACGTTTTGCTTGAATGACTGCCTGTCGCCGTTTATATGAATTGGAGGATTACTAAGGCCGCTTAGCTTAATTTTTATTTCGGTTAATTTACCGGGTTCGGCAATTTCTCTGTTGGGCTTGATGGAGGCCATTTGAGTGAAGTCAATAGTGTTTTGGGTTGAGATTCCCTCGCGGGCTTTCTCCTGACTGACTTTTTCCATCGAGAGCCCTAAAATTCCGGTTTCCTTTAACACCTCGCCGGTTTTATCCAGCCAGGCGCAGTTTTTAGCCCCCATAAAATCGGCGCAATATTTTTGGGTGAGAACTCGCTTTTCCATAATAGGAATTATCTCATCGGCATTGCGGGTAACTTTAATGGAAGTATTGGTAAGTGTCGAAGGATCAAAAATAGTGAAGCTGCGGACTACATCCTTTTCCAAACCGGCATGGAATGCCGCTCCATAAATATTTCCACTAAGATGAGGGATATATTTTAAAGCGAGTTCATTTTTAGTCTGCGCGTCCGGCGTGCCGGTAAATAAAATAAGCTTATTGTTGACCACCTTTCCATGCGCGTTGAATCGAAACAGGCTGGAGGTTAAATCGAAATTGAATGAAGAAAGAGTCATGTCGGGATTAAGATCGCTTTGAGTGGAAATGTTGATTAATTGCGTAACTCCCGCCGTGTTTATGCGCATGGAAACTGTTTCACTGATTTGAATCAAATTATCCTTACGGCCATAAGTCCGGTGAATGACGCCGATTTTATTTTTCTGCTGATAAATATTCATCCACGTTTCCGGCGGCCTTGAGGAAATATTTTCTGAAACATCTATGGCAGGTTCAGGACTTCCGGAAAAATAATCAAGACGAATAAAGAGCAATACAAGAAAGACAGCAGTTAT
>JBAXON010000226.1:0-5351 GCA_037133255.1 Deltaproteobacteria bacterium | reverse complement strand
GATCAATTTTCCGGACGCTCATTAGCAAAAACGACGGGGAAGAAATTACTCTGGCGGGAAACGTAACCTTCAGCAGCAAAAAGCTCTCGGCGCTCCTTAAGGATTGCCCGGAGGCCGTGCTCATGGGGGCAACTGCCGGAAGCGCCATTATGGACGCAATTGGGGAAAAAACAAATAATGATGATCTGGCCGCGGCGGTAGTTTATGATGCCACTGCCAGTGAAATGGTTGATGCGGCACTCGATTGGATTATGGATTACTTAAATCAGCAACTACGCAGAGACGGGAAAAGAATGTTGCCCAGGCGTTTTTCGGCAGGCTATGCTGATTTTAAACTGGAGAATCAAAAAATAATTTATGAAAAGCTGGAAATGGGAAAAATCGGCGTGGCGATCAATTCCGGATTTATTCTCCTGCCGGAAAAATCAGTTACCGCTATCAGCGGCATTTGCTCTTTTGCCTCCAATTCTTCCCAGCCTGAAAATTAAGCAGATGAGGCCGATGAGGACAGACAATAATCATGGTCAATCCCATTATGGAAACAGGAAGGGATGAAACGAAACAACTGATTTGTTTTTTTTATGGAGGATTATAAAATGGGGGGCAGGATTACCTTTCTGCGGGAGCACGTAAAGACCATGGGGCAGGTTCTGTGGAACCTTGGTCTTATAGCCGTCGGAAGCTGTGTCTGTGCCGTTGCCTTAAACGGGATTCTCATCCCGCATGGTTTTGTCAGCGGCGGTGTTGCAGGTCTGTCCCTGATTGTTCATCACGTCCTACCTGATTTGCAGGTCAGCATTCTCTATCTGATTTTCAACATCCCTCTGTTTGCCCTTGGATGGAAATATGTAGGCCGTCGTTTTTTCCTCTACAGTATTGTTGGTACATTTATCTTTTCCGCCGCTGTGCAATGGATTTACATCCCCATCCCCGTTTCAGACAAGTTCCTATGCGCCATCCTTGCTGGAATTATCAATGGCGTGGGGACAGGCATCATCCTGCGCTCCGCCGGTTCATCCGGTGGAACGGACATCCTCTCGGTCATGGTGCTGACCCGGTTTGCCGTCCGTATGGGGAATACTGTAATTGCCTTCAATACGGCAGTTCTGCTCATTACGGCCTTTCTTTTTTCACTGGAGAGCGCCTTGTACACTCTCATTTTTATCTATGTCACAGCCCATTTTTTAGATCTTGTCGTCACAGGACTTAGCCAAAGGAAATCAGTCATGATCGTCTCCAAATATCAGGAAGAAATTGTCAGGACAATCATGAAAAAAATGAATCGAGGGGTTACGGTTATTAAGGGAAGGGGAGGCTATACCGGCGAACTAAGCGAAATCATTTATACAGTGATCTCCTTTCGAGAACTCTCACGCTTGAAGAGGCTGATTACCAGGATCGATCCCGATGCCTTTGTCGTTGTCAGCGACACAACAGAAGTGATTGGTCACCGCATCGGCAACCAACCACACTGGTAATACCAAGTTGCTTTCAAAACCCCTTTGTGCGGGATAGTTCGGCCAACCAGTTTCAGATTCTGAAACTGGGGTCTCACTAAATAAAATACGAATTTTTGAAAGCTTACTTGGTATTATGCCCGGCAAATCAGCCTTTTATGTTTGACAGCGACTTGGTATAATAATTTTCATTATTATTTTCTTGACAATAAAAAAATTGTGATTTAAAAACTTGATCAGAGGTTATATGTCTATACGTCTGACATTATAAACTTACTCGCGTGATCTAAATCAAAATATCGTGACAGGAGGGTTTTATGATTACTGTATTATTGGTTTTGTTTTTCGTCCTTTTTCCCACACTGGTTATTTTTCTTTGCAATAAGTATTCTTTCCTTGATAAAATCGGTGCAGTTGTAGTCTGTTATGTAGTCGGTGCGCTGGTGGGCAATATCGGCATTCTCCCTGCCGGTTTCGATAAGGTGCAGGGCCCACTGATGCTGATCAACATCTGCCTTGCTCTGCCCCTCATGTTCTTTTCACTTGATATCAAAGGCTGGGGCAGACTGGCGGGCAAGTCTCTGCTTTCTTTTGGCCTGCAAACTTTAGCCATTGTGATCATTGCCACCGTCGGTTATTATGTATTCCGGAGTTATGTAGGGCCGGAAACATGGAAGATAGCCGGCATGTTCATCGGCGTGTACACAGGCGGCACAGTCAACCTGGGAGCGATTGCCACTGCGCTTCAGACTGACCGCACACTTTATCTGGCGGCCCATACTTCCGACGTTTTCATTGGTGCAGTTTATCTGCTGTTCCTCATGACGATTGGCCGGAGTATTTTTTTAAAAGTCCTCCCGCCGTTTAAACCAGCAGGGGATCTAACCACGGAAGCGTCGTTCAACTACGATTCGTACGTGGGCATATTTCAAAAAGAAATATTCAGGCCTCTTCTGGGGGCATTCGGTCTTGCCTTGGTTATTTTCATCGTGGGTGGCCTTTCTTTTCTGGTCTTCACGGAGGATGTGGCTTTTGTCGTATCGATTCTGGTCATCACGACACTGGGCATTCTTTTTTCCTTTGTGCCGAAAATCAGAAATATCAAGATGACTTATCAACTTGGTAATTATTTTATTCTCATATTCTGCCTGGTGGTTAGTTCCATGGCTAACATTAACATTCTGCTGTCAACTGCGCCGATCATGTTGTTATATGTAACTTTTACGATTTTTGTATGCTTGGCATTGCATGTCTTACTTGCCTCTTTTTTCAAAATTGATGTGGACACGGTCATTATAACTTCAGTCGCTGGTATCTGCTCGCCGCCTCTGGTGCCGATGGTGGCATCGGCTTTGAAGAATAAGGAAATCGTTATTACGGGGGTTGTCACCGGCATTATCGGATGGGTGATTGGCACCTACCTGGGCATTGCCGTTGCGTATATCCTTCATAATCTGCCTTTTTAGAGGGGCATTATGTACCGGCATCTAACAGGGTATAATTTGTAATTGCATATTTGCAGCCTCAATTGGCCAAGGAGAAATAAGTAATGAAGACAATACCGGCAAAGGGCATAGAGCATGCGGAAGTGCTCACGCGTCTCAAAGCGTTCGGCGCGGAAGATGCCAACTATCGTGACAGCAAGATTTGGAGCTTGGTGTATTATTTAGGTGAGGAACACACCTCCTTTCTCAAAGAGGCCTACGGTCTCTACTTTTCAGAGAATGCCCTCAACCCCATGGCCTTCAAGAGCCTCAAGCGCATGGAAACGGAAATTGTGCAAATGGCAGGAAAGCTTCTGCACGGCGATGATCAGGTTGTCGGCACCATGACCTCGGGAGGAACAGAGACATGTCTGCTGCCGGTGGTTACCTATCGCGAAAGGGCGAATGCCATGCGCAATTTACCCTTCAAGCCGGAGATGATCGTCCCGCGTTCCATTCATGTGGCGTGGGATAAGGCCGCCAAATATTTCGGCGTCAAAATGGTGCAAGCCCCGCTCGACGATAAGTATTGCGTGGATGTGGCGGCCGTGGAGCGGTTAATCAATCGCAATACGATACTGCTTGTGGCTTCGGCCCCATGCTACCCGTTCGGCGTGGTTGATCCCATCCCCGCGCTGGGAGAAGTGGCCTTACGCCACAGGCTGCCTTTGCATGTGGATTCTTGTCTGGGTGGTTTTCTGCTGCCCTTTGTGGAACAACTTGGCCATCCGGTGACGCCCTTTGATTTCCGGGTGCCGGGTGTAACCTCGATCGGCGCTGATGTGCACAAATACGGATTTAGCGCCAAAGGCGCGTCGGTACTGCTTTACCGAAGCATGGATTATCTGCAGCATCAGTTTTTTGTCTCTACCGATTCTCCCACCGGCGTCTTTGCCTCACCGGCGATGCTGGGCACGAGACCAGGCGGTGCCATAGCCGCTGCCTGGGCGGCGCTCAATGCCATAGGTCAAGATGGGTATCTGGACATGTCGCGTTCTATTATGGAAACTACCACCAGATTAATGAAGGGGATCGAGGCCATTGAAGGCCTGACAATACTTGGCCATCCCTCCATGAGCGTCTTTGCCTATGCTTCGCGCGATAAAAATCTCGATATTTATGCTGTGGGTGATCAACTCGAAGAGCGTGGCTGGTCGATTGATCGCATCCAGCATCCGGCAGGCCTGCATTGCATGGTTACTCCAAGGCATACAGGCGTTGTTGATAACTATCTGAAGGATTTGCGAGACGCGGTGGATATTGTTCGCCGCGATCCGGGGCTTGCCTCCAAAGGTAACGCCGCGATGTATGGGATGGTCGCGAATGTGCCACTACGCGGGCTGGTAAAATCTCAGGTAACAAAGATGATGACCGAACTCTATGGATCAGAGTGCAAGATGCCCGCCCCGGCAAACGAGAGTAAGCAAGCCTCCGGGGTGGAACGGCATCTTCTGCCTGTTGGCATGAAGATTCTCAACTGGTGGAGTTCGCGTAAAAATCCCGTCAAGTAAAAGGGGCTGATCATTTGAAAGAAAAAATAGAACGAAAAATCGCCAAAAAAGCGCTTTATTTTGAAGTCATTGACTTTCTTCTGGAAGATATAAAAAGAGGCCAATATCCCCCCGGATCAAAGCTTCCTTCCGAGGATCAATTAGCGCGTGAATTTTCAGTCAGCCGTGTCACGCTAAGAGAGGCCCTTCGTGTTTTGGAGGACGACGGCGTGATCATACGTCGTCACGGTACCGGAACATTTGTTCTGGACAAAAAAGCGGTTCCGGTTCAGACGCTATCCTCAATTGTATCCACATCCACCATTTTCAAAAGAGTGGGCTTAGAAGACCGCTTTTTCAAAGTGGATATGAAGAAACACCCCGCCGATCAAAGAATTGCGGAAAAGCTCCGGATTCCTGCAGGTGATGAAATCTGGGAAGTTGAGCGTATATGGACAATTGGCGAAAAACCGGCTGTCTATTCTTTTGATTATTTCCCCGCGTCACTTGTTCCCGACGGGCAAGAAAATAAGCTAAACGATTATATGCATTCTTTGTATCACTTTTTAACCGAGGTCTGCCGTCAAATATCTGATGAAGGTGACTGTTCATTCAAGCCTATTATTAGCGATAAGCCTCTTTCTGACATTCTAAAAGTCAAAGCCGCTTCACCGCTGATGTATATCGAGACCATTGATTTTAACAAAAGTAAACGACCAATCTTATATTGCAGATCGTATTACATCCCGGAGTTGTTTGAATTTCAAGCGCATCGCCACAGAGACGAGACGGAGACGTATGCTAAATTAAGTAATGTTCGTTGAGGCATAATACCAAGTTGCTTTCAAAAAAACTATGAATTTTTGAAAGCAACTTGGTATTATGCCCGGTAAATCAGTCTTTTAGTGTTTGACAGTGAC
>JBAXON010000225.1:0-5414 GCA_037133255.1 Deltaproteobacteria bacterium | reverse complement strand
GACAGCGATATATAGTGTATTGTTCTTACCCGGCCAGCAATGAGTACCGAGCTTTGGTTCGGATTCTTCGCCTTCGCCTGTTGCTCCCTGCATTTTAGTATAAGATTTGAAACCGGCGCTCTTAAAGGCGTCAATTATGCTCTCATCAGAAGCCTCAGCGTAAATGATCAGAAACATTTTCATAATTACGACCCCCTTTTTACACTTACTACTGTATTATTTTTCTTTCTTAAATGTTTCCAAAGAACTTTTATTGTTTTTGTTATTATTCCATAAATATTTTTCATTAACGATACCAAATCGGTTAGCATTTTTTTTGATGTACTCCTCTTGAAGTACTCCATGCACGTCTTTAGTATCTGAATGATTTCCTTACAAATATTTTTTAACATCAAGACTAAATCACCCAGTATTTCTTTGAATGTTTTCCTTTTGAAATACTCCTTCCAATCGTCAAACACATCGTAGGCTGCCGGCACAACCACCAGCGTGAGGAATAAGGAAGTAATCAAACCGCCGATAACGGCAATACCCATCGGGGCACGCGTTTCCGAACCTTCGCCAACACCAATAGCCACGGGTAGCATACCAAATATCATGGCAAAAGTAGTCATTAAAATCGGTCGCATCCGGACAGGTCCGGCGTGTAAGATCGCATCGCGTCTGGACATGCCACGTTCGCGCGAAACGTTGGTATAATCAACAAGCAAAATCGCATTTTTCTTTACCAGACCCATAAGTAGAATTAAACCAATCATGCTATATATGTTCATAGTTTTGCCGGTAATGAACAATGCTCCAAAGGCGCCGACAAAGGAAAGTGGCATGGAAAGTAAAACTATTACAGGATGGAGAAAGCTTTCAAATTGCGCAGCCAATATCATATAGGCCATAACAATCCCTAAAAACAGGGCAAACATTAGATAGCCAAACGATTCTTTCATTGTATCGGCCATTCCCTGGTATTTGGGCGTATAATCAGGTGGAAGAATACGGCCGGCTATATCGTTTAGTTCCTTCATGGCATCACCTAACGGCTTTCCCTCCAGACTGGCAAAGATAGTTACAGCCCGCTGCCTATCAACACGATTGATTACACTTGGCCCGCTGCCTTCTTGTATCTTTACAATATTGGAAAGTTCGACTAACTTCCCGTCACGGGCACGGACATAAATTCGTTGCAAACCGCTGCTGCTTTCTCGATCCTGGGGATTTAGTCTTACACGAACATCATAGCGTTTACCGCGTGCTTCATCTTTATATCGGGCAATATTCAACTCTCCACTAACTAATAAATTGATCGCTTCGGCAACAGTAGCCACATCCACACCCAGATCAGCCGCTCGGTCGCGATCAATATAAACCTGATATTCCGGTTTCCCTATTTCCTGCGAAGTATCCACATCCACTACTCCGGGCAACTTGGAAAATTCAGCAGATATTTGCTTGGCATAATTTTGTGAAGCCGACAAATCTAAACCGCGAATACTGTACTGGATAGGGACCTGCCTTGTTCCGCCGCCGACAACCGAGAGATCTTCGGCAGAAACTTTAAGCCCTGGGATTTCTCTTAGTTTAATGCGCACTTCTTTTTTAATGTCTTCCTGACTTTTATTGCGTTTGGCCTTTTTCGTCAATCCAACAATCATTACAGCCCGGTTGGCATAGCCGCCATATCCCTGAAAATAATAAAGCGAATTAATTTCTTTTATTTCTCTGACCAGATCTCCCGGCTTTTTGAAGTACGCCTCTACTGAATCCACAGAATAATCAATAGGAGCTTCGAGACGGATAAGAAAATTGCCCTGATCTTCCGGTGGAACAAATTCCTGCTTTAAACCGTATTTCACTAAAAGAATACTCAAGAAAAAGACAACCAGAGCTCCAATGAGCACTAATTTTCTGTACTTCAAAGAAAACTCCAGAACAACACGGTAAAGGCTTTCCAGTTTTTTATAATATTTTTCCAGAAAATCTCCGGCTTGATTCCAAAATGCTAAGCGGACGATAAAATTCCCTTTGGCAGCAGGAATTAAAGGATTCTTAGATGCGGTTTTTTTTGATTTTAGGAAAATAGAGGCCATCATTGGCGTCAATGTAAAAGAAACAAGCAGAGACACGAGCACGGCAAAAACAACGGTCAAGGCAAATTGGAGGAAAAATCTGCCGATGATGCCTTTCATGAAAGCGACAGGCAAAAATATACCTACAATAGCAAAAGTTGTCGCCATAACAGCCAGACCAATTTCCGACGTGGCGAAGGTTGCTGCTTCACGCGGTGCCATCCCTTCTTCCACATGCCGGTAAATATTTTCAATGACAATAATGGCATCGTCAATCAATAAACCGACAGAAAGCGAAAGAGCCAGCATCGTCATGTTGTTAAAGGTAAATCCGAAAGCATTGATCAGCGCGAACGTGGAAATAACGGATACCGGCAGGGCAACAGCGCTGATCAAAGTAGTCCTCATGTTTTTGAGGAAAATAAACACTGCCAGAATCGCAAAGATACTGCCGATGAGCAGGTGGAACTGCACCTCGTTAATGGAACGAAGAATAAATAAGGACTGATCCATGGCAATATTGATTTTCATTCCGGGAGGCAGAGTTGTATTGATTTTCGTAATTTCAGCTTTCACCCGGTTGGCAACTTCCACCGTGTTTGTTCCTGACTGTTTTTGAATACTCATGCCGACAGCGGTAACTCCGTTATAACGGGCAACGGTTCTTTTTTCTTCCATGCCGTCTTCAGCTTTGCCGATTTGTTTTATTCTTACCGGTGCTCCCTTGTAATAGCTGATAATCAAATCATTGAAATCAGGTATTTTGGCAAACTCACCCTTGATCCGGACAGTGTATTCCTTGGTTTGTGTTTCAATTCTGCCACCCGGTAATTCAATGTTTTCGCGCTGGAGAGCACGAACAACATCGGAGGGGGCAACCTGGTAGGCCTGCATTTTAGATGCGTCGAGCCAGATGCGTACCTGACGCATTCTCAAACCATTAAAACCTACATCACCAACACCATTTATTCTTTGGAATTGTTCTTTTAAAATTTCATCAGCGTAAGTGGATAGTTCTCGAACAGTTTTGTTTCCGGAAAGATTAAGATATAAAATAGGTGAAGCATCCGGATCTACCTTGGCAATCCTGGGCTCATCAATGTCATTCGGCAATTTGGAGCGAATCAGTGATACCTTTTCACGTACATCCTGGACAGCCAAATCAATATTTCTTTCCAGAACAAATTCTATGGTAACGCGGGAGACACTCTCGGCGCTGGTCGAGTTGATACTCTTCACACCATTGATCGTGTTCACCGATCCCTCGATCATATCAGTTACATCTACGTCCATTACTTCAGGACTGGCGCCTTTGAGCGTAGTTGTAATGGTGACAATAGGAAAATCAACTTTGGGCAGAAGATCAACGCCAATGCTGGGGTAACTGACGATGCCCACGACCACCAGGGCCATAATAACCATGGTGGCGAAAACGGGACGTTTAACCGATGTATCAGCGAGCCACATTTACTTTTACCCCTTCCGATAAATTGTTCTGGCCAACAACGACAATATCTTCTTTTTCTTTCAGGCCTTCCACAATTTCTACAAATTCTCCATATTTCCCGCCAATTTTAACAATTCTTTCACGGGCTTTATCGCCATCGACTACAAATATACGAATTACAGCGCTGTCATAAAGTAGCGCTGTAATCGGAGCGAGGACGACGTCGCGTGGCGCCGATGTATAGATAAGAGTCCTGGCAAAAAACCCCGGTTTTAATAAATGATTGGCATTGGGTACCATGGCTTCTGCCTGCAGGGTTCGCGTTTTTTCTTCCACATTCGGGTAAAGTAAGTTTACTCTGCCTTTGAATTGTTTATCGGCATAAGAATCAACGTTAAAAGCAACTTCCTGCCCTATTTTAATGCTGGCCGCGTCTTTTTCGCTAATTGTAAAATTAAGTTTCAGGGGGTTAATTTTAATTAACTGCAATAGCGGTGTTCCATTGCGCACATAATCGCCGACAGAAATTCTCTTCTCCTTCACCGCACCGGTTAAAGGTGAATATATTTTTGTCCGAGCAAGCTTTTCTTTGGAAATTGCTAATGTGGCTTTTGCCCTGTCAAACTCGGCTTCCGCCAGAGCAATTTTTGTAGTTACATCGTCAAATTGCTGTCGAGTAATCAGTTCTTCCTGATACAAAGTGTTTTTCCGCTTATACTCGGCTTTAGCATTCGTCAAATTAGCTTCTGCCTGCTTCAAGGCTGCTTCCGATCTTTTCCAATCCAGCATATAATCGATCTCATTTATTTCGACCAGAAGGGTTCCTTTGCTCACAGGTGATCCTTCATCCACCTTAATCTGCCTGACGATACCATCCACCTCAGAACTTACCGTTACTTCCTCATCCGCTTTCAGAGTACCTGTTGTTTCCAGATAAGGTTGAATTTTCTTTTTTTCCGCCGTTGCGATTCGCACATTGACTGCTCTTTCCGGCTGCGCTTTCTTTTCTTGCGAACAACCAATCAGTATAAAACTTACCATTGCTAAAATTAGAATTAAACTGATCGATTGTGCAGAACGATATCCTGGAATCAAATACCTTTCTGGATTCGTAAATTTTCTGAAGTTCATTAAATAATCCTCCCATGGCTCAGCCAATTATGGCATATCTTATTGGTTACTGCTAATGACAAACTGTAGTAATGTACCATTTGATCTTTTAACTCTTAAGTAGGCAAGCTGATAGTTATAATATGATTCCGCTACATTTCTTTCGGCGGAAAGAAGCAGCGAATTTGCGTCCATGACATCAAGATTCGTAGCAAGCCCATTATCGAACAGTCGAACTACCGCGCCGTAATTATCCTGAGCAAAAGTCAACTGGTCTTCCGAGAACTGGAGTGCGCCTTTCTGGGTTTGCAAATCAAGATAAGCCCCTTGTAATTCTATATCCACGTTCTTTTTAAAATCATCATAAGCTAATTTTGCCTGCCGCTCTTTTGCCTTTGCTTCCCTATACTCTGCCACCCGCAAACCACCTTCAAAGAAAGGAAATAGTAAAGATACACCGGAAACAAGAGTATCTCTGTTGAGAGTTTGTCCGGGGGGATTCTGGTCGGCTTTGCTATAGATAGCAAATAGACTTAAGCTGGGCCAAAAAGCACCGCGGGCATACGATACATACCCCTCTGCGATTTGAGCCTGCATATCATAACTTTTCAAATCAGCCCGCTTATCAAAAGCGATACTGCGTAAATTAGTCAAAGGAATATTATCCTGCTCGGGAAGTGCTGTTTCCTTCAAACGGAATTCATCTTCAATACCGGTTATGCGCACAAGGGCAAAGCGAGCAAGTTGGAATGCGTTGGTTGCCCGAAGGTAGTCCGCGCGAGCTCCGGAGAGCT
>JBAXON010000224.1:0-5425 GCA_037133255.1 Deltaproteobacteria bacterium | reverse complement strand
GGAGCAAAAGGACCCTTGGGATGCGATAGTGGTAGTGGTAGATTCTGAAAGCGGATCAAGGTGTTTAATGGTGGATAAAATAATCGGTAAAGCGGAAGTTGTTGTCAAAAGTCTTGGTGAAGGCCTGAAAAATGTTAAGGGTGTCGCTGGTGGCGCTATTTTGGGTAATGGGCGGATTGGTCTGATTATAGACACGGAAGGTTTGTTTGAACTAAGTGAAGAATAATTTAAGGTGAGGTTGAATTATGGTTGAAAAAAATATTAAGATTTTAGTTGTTGATGACTTTGCCACGATGAGAAAGGTAGTGCGTAATTTATTAAAACAAGTTGGATATGAAGACATTGTAGAAGCTGAAGATGGAGTGATGGCGCTTCGAGCGTTGAAATCTCAAAAGATTGATGTAATAATTTCCGACTGGAATATGCCGAACATGTCGGGTTTGGAATTACTCAAAGCAATGAAGGATGACGCTGAATTGGCCAAAATACCTTTTCTCATGGTAACTGCCGAAGCATTGCAAGATAACGTTGTTGCTGCTGTGAAAGCCGGTGTGAATGAGTACATTGTAAAGCCTTTTACTGCTGAGGTTTTAAATGAAAAAATAGTGAAAATAATGGAATCTATCAACAAATAGCAAAAATATTTCAGTATAATGATCGGGGAAGGTAATTTATGAACGTAAAATTTATTAATCCTTTTTTGGACGGGACGATTAGTGTGTTAAAGACAATGGCTTTTGTAGAACCAAAAGCTGGAAAGCCTTATCTCAAGGTGGATAGTCTGGCGAAGGGCGATATTTCCGGCATTATCGGTTTAACGGGCTCGGCTACGGGGTCACTGGCCTTAAGCTTCAGCGAAGCTGCCATATTGAAAATTGTTTCCAATATGATTGGTGAAAATATAAAAGCCATGAGCGACGAGATTAAAGATGCTGTCGGTGAGATTACGAACATGATTTCCGGTGTCGCACGGAAAAATCTAGAAGCTGATGGTTTTTACATTCAAGCCGCTATTCCAACTGTAGTTACCGGCAAAAATCATACGATTGCCCATGTTACGGGTGGACAAAGCCTGATCATTCCTTTTGAAATTGATGAGGGTACTTTCGTTGTTGATGTATGCCTCAATGAATAATTTTGTATTTGGCTAAATGTGTAGAGTTGTTTATTGGCTGGGTTGGAGAACAATAACGCTTATTCTTCTGTTGCGCTGGTCCCTTGGTTCAATAGGCATAAGTAATTCTTGATCAGCATAACCAACTACTCGGGCAATTCTTGATGGTGCTATTCCATTATCTTCGAGTTCTCGCCTGGCCGCAGAAGCTCTTAATGAAGATAGTTCCCAATTTGTTATTTGTCCTCCTCTAAAAGGAGCGGCATCCGTGTGTCCTTCTACTACAATTTTTCCGGGTATGTCTTGCAAATTTGCCGAGACAACCTTAAGTATCTCTTTGGCTCGCGCTGTTGGCACGGCAGAGCCAAGAGGGAACATGACCGATCCTTCGGTATCAATTATCTGAATTCGAATACCTCCTTCAATTACATCCACCAATATTTGATCCCGTACTCCGGCCATTTTATCATCGATAGTGGCTCGAATTTTTTTGACAATTTCTTCGTCTTTAGCTTCGATATTTTGTTTAACCTTTATATTTCTAAAATCTATTTTCTCTTTACCTCTGGTATTAGTGGTTGGACCCTTAGTTGTTTCGCTTCCCGGTTCACTAAGAAACTCCGGGGCGCTTAATTTTGATGTTTTAGCAGTGATTGCTGAAGTGCCGGACTCCTGGAACACACTGTATTTGCGAAAATAATCGGAAACGGCTACTTTTTTTTCTTCGGAGGTCATGCTCAAAAGCCACAAAAGCAGGAAGAAAGCCATCATTGCTGTAACGAAGTCAGCGTAGGCTACTTTCCACGATCCACCATGGGGTGCCGCACTTTTTTTCTTCTTAACTCGCTTAATTATTACTTGTTGGGGCCGGTCTTCCATATTTGCCAATCAAAAAAATATTTTAGTAGTATGATTTTGTCCGTTAGATATTTCTCTTAAGTTATTTTTTGGCTGCGCGCAGAGTATCTTCCATTTCCAGAAAAGATGGTTTCAGCGTTAGCGGTATAACACGGCGGCCAAATTCCACGGCAACTTTAGGCGCGGCGCCGCCGCCAATGAAGGATAGTAGAGCGACTTTGATTACATTCAAATATTGCATATCTTCAATAGCGACAAATTCCATATTTTTGGACATTGGGCCGACAAATCCGTAACATAGTAAAACCCCTAAAAATGTTCCTACCAATGCCGCGCCAATGCTTGCGCCGAGAATTTCCGGAGGTTCTTTAATTTTTCCCATAGTTAAAATTACCCCCAAAACCGCCGCTACAATTCCCAGTCCTGGCAAGCCGTCCGCAACAACTCCTATGCTGTGTGAAGGTGTCAGGGCTTCTTCATGATGAGCTTCCAGCTCTTGTTCAATTAATGATTCCAACTCATGCGGCGCGATTGTCGTGGTCATGACTGTGCGCAGTGTGTCTGTAATCAGATTGATCGCCTCGTGATTTTTAAGGATTTTAGGAAACTTGGTAAAAAGCGGACTCTCACCCGGCGCGTCCACATCGGATTCAATGGAGACCAAACCTTGCTGTCGAATTTTATAAAAAATGCCATTCAGCATCAGCAGAACTTCAATATAGTCCTGCTTGGTATGGGGCTTGTTGGTAAATATGCGCAACGTAGCGGCACCCACGGCTTTGATTACCTTAACCGGAGAAGATATAATAAATCCACCAACCGCTGCTCCGCCAATAATCATGAGTTCCACCGGGGCAAAAATTATCGATAGATTACCTTTATGAATAAGGTATCCGCCGATTACACATCCAAAAACAGTAATAAAACCAATGATAACAATCATGGATTGAAGGAATTACCTCCTCTTTTCCCGCAGGATTTCTCTCTCCGTTTCAAAAACAAATCTAATAACTTCATCTCTTATAAAATCGTCAGTGCCGATAAATTGAACAGAGGTGTCATATTCAGGATGCTGTTTGGATATTTCCAAAAATTCTCCGTATAAAAAAAGGGCTACCGGTTTTTGCATGGAAAGCATAACTTTTATTTCCAAAATGTCACCGGTAGAAAGCGATTTGCCAGTGTTAAAGCTTATGCCACCACCACCAATATTAACTTTTGTCATATTAAGGCAGTTAAATCCTTCATGATGAATCGTCATCATCCGAATAATTTCCTCTAATTTTGCATTGATTGTTTTGAGCCATTCAGTAATTATTTGATCGTCATGTTTGGGTAAAGACTTAAACTCGGCAAGAATTGATTCTCCGGCCAAACGGGAGCGGACGAATTGCTTTTGTGGGGATTCGATTATTTTATATTCCAGAGGGATATAAGTATCAACCCGGGAATATTGCCGCTGCTCGTGAATATTTGTGCTACTATCACCGTTCATTAGAAAACCTCATGTAAATACTAAATTTAGATATGAGTTTGCAAGATGCAAGCCAAGTGCCACGTTAATAAATATTAACTGGTCAAGATGAATCCGGTTAATCGTCAATGCTAAAATCATTATCATTTTTCAATATAAACTGCTTCGTCAAATAATTGACTATGTGGCTGGCTATTTGACGGGATTTCATTTTTTGCTGGTGACAAGTGGGAGCATTGTCTGGCGCTAATTTAAGCAAATATGGTTTGATTTTCTACTGGTACGAAATTTGCTGTTTATTTGGAATATGCGAATATTTACATAATATTTTCAAAATTGAAGTAATGGAAAATGAGTCTAATGAATCTGGGTAAAAAAAATATTTTAATTTTTCTAGGTCTGATAGTTTTAATTGGAGTGTCGGTGAAGGCTTCCGATGCCTCCGCTGTTTACTCTGTTCACTGTGCTTCATATAAAATGGCCGACAAGGCCAATGATGATGTTCAGAAACTATTGTCTTTAGGTTACCCCGCTTTCTACCTGGCAGTCGAAATAGAAGGTAAGGGTAAATGGTATCGTGTTTATGCAGGCAAATTTGATAATAAGAAAAAGGCCACACTGCTTGCTCAAACATTGACGACCAATAAAATAGTCAGCGATTATTTAATAATTAAGCTTCCCGCGGAAAATTCAGTGCTAACAAAAAAAGACAAGAAGGTACCGACAGCAGCTACTGAAAAAAAGAAAAAATCTCCAGCCGTAAGTACAAAAGATGCTGACAAATCAACGCAAAACCCCCTGGCTTTGATTGAGGGAAGAGATCCGGCAAAGAATGAAAGGATACAGAAGACAATAAAGGAAATTGATGAGCCAAGTTCAGGATTACCCACATATGATAAGGCTTTGGGTGAAATGAAACAAAAGGAATATGCAAAGGCACTGGAAACTTTTAAAGAATTTGTTGCACGAGAAGATACACAAAAAGAATGGGGGGAAAGGGCTTTGCGGCATATGGCCGACTGCCATTATTACTTAGGAGAAAAAGGCAGCAAAGAGCATCTCTTGATTGCCGTTGAATTTTATAAAAATACCCTGCAGAGTTTTCCTGATCCGAAGAAGGAAAATGCATCGACATATTACCGGTTGGCCAGAACTTATGATTACTTGAAATTCTACCCGGAAGCGCTAAGGAATTATGAGTACCTTATCTCTAAGTATTCAAATTCATCGTATGCCTCCGAAGCAATTTTTAGAATCGGGGAGCTGCATTTTTTAACTGGAAAATATAATCAAGCAATCGAAAAGCTGGTAGCTTACTTGATAAAAAACCGTGGTGGTGATTATGCCAAGCAAGCGTTTTATCTGATTGCTGATTGTTACTATAAAACAAAACAGTCAGCCAACGCCGAAGTATGGTTTCGTGATGCTCAGAAAAAATGGCCTGACCTTATCGATATACCGAAAGAAGTTGTATTGGATATGGGAGTGCATAAATATTCTCTGCGCCGTTATGATGAAGCAATAAACGCCTTTTCTTTATACGCAAATATGTACCCTCAGGATGAGAAGTTAAAAGAAGTATTAATGCTGTTGGCAAATTCGTATAAAGCAGCGGAACAGATTTCCGCCGCCCTGCCAATTTTTAATTTAATCATAGATAAATATCCGGAAAGTAAAGAGGCCACGGAAAGCATTATGATGATGGCTTCCCTAGGAGTAGAAAAGCCGGGAGTGAAAGTAGTTTTATCCTTAAATAATGTTAATTATTACAAACAACCGCTAGATGCGTATGATGCAATTCTTAGAAAGAATCCGACAGGTGAATTTGCCGAATTAGCTACACTAAGAAAAGCCGATGCTTTACAAAAAATGCATCGCAATAAAAAAGCTGCTGATGTTTATTTGGAATTTTTAAACACGTATCCTTCAAGCAAGGTGGTAGGTGAGGCAAGAGAGGGATTTAAGGCTGCATCTGCCAG
>JBAXON010000223.1:0-5456 GCA_037133255.1 Deltaproteobacteria bacterium | reverse complement strand
ATTGTTTTGCTTACAGATACTTCCAATAATTCCTGCAATCATTTCTGGCTTATGTTCTGATTTTCTTAGATCATCTACAATATTGGGGCAGATGAAACTTAACATTTTTTTATTATTGCTGATTTGCTGAATAAAACTAACGGCATGTATTTTATGATAAAAATCTATTCGTGGTAATCTATTGCGTGAGATATCGCGCCCCTGGCATGTCAGAAGAAGCATGAAATGATCCGGTTTTAATTTTCTACAAATCTTTTTAGGTATAAAGCTCTTGAAGATTGTAAACAAATAGTTCTTCTGGGGAAGCGTAACTAATGCAGGCAGTTTGTATACATCAGACGCTGACGATAAACTTATATCATGGATAATAATATAGTTGCTCTGCGGCTTAAAATCTTCCAATAAGGCGGATCTACACTTATCCAAATGCCATCTGTCAGGTCCGTACAGAATGCACTCATAATCTTTGGCATTAAATTGATTGCATAAATTTACCAGAGCGACGGTGGAGCCAACAGGAATTGTACTTCCTGATACAATTTTAATCATGATATTTTGTTCTCTTAAGGTATCTTAAGTTTTTGATGCGCATAACATTGCCTATACAAACTCCACTTCCCGTGGCACTTTATAAGGTGAAAGGTAAATCCGGCAATATTTGAGGATTTCTTTTTCGTCAATCAAGGCGCCGTCATTTTTTACAATTTCAGCTTTAACAATTTCTCCCCGCATCAAATCCTTTTTAGCGATTATCCTTGCGTTTTTCACTGCTGGATGAAGATTTAATACATCCTCAACCTCTTTGGGGTACACATTAAAGCCGCTGGTGATAATCATCCTTTTTTTCAGTCCGGTAAGGAAAATATAATTGTCATCGTCCATCTTACCTAAATCACCTGTATAAAGCCAACCATCCTTAATCACGGATGCCGTTGCCACTTTGTCTTTATAGTACCCTTGCATGACGTTATCGCCTTTGACGATAAGCTCGCCCACTTCACCATGGGGCACTTCGATGCCTTTTTTATCAACAATTTTAATGATAGTGCCGGTGATGGCCATGCCGATGGAGCCGGGCTTTTGTGGCCGATCGAGCATGTTGAAGGAACAAGCAGGCGAAGCTTCCGTCAAACCATATCCTTCAACAATTTTTGCACGGAACTGTTTTTCAAATCCGGGTAGAAATTCGGCAGGCATCGGCGCTCCACCGGTGACGCATACTTCCAATGAACTTACATCGTATTTAGCCGCGCCTTCATGAAACATCATGCCCAGATAAAGGCGGGGTACGGCGCATATATATGTGATTTTTTCTTTTTGAATAGCGTTAAATATACCGTCCATCGTGAATCTGTCCATCATGACCACGCTGCAGCCCGCTCGAATGACATTAATCATGTTGACTGTGGCGCCAAATGAGTGAAACAGTGGAATCAAAGATAGCCCCACATCCTTGGAAGTTCTCTTCACAAATGTTTGTATTAGATGAGATTGGGAGTACAAATTGCGATGAGTAAGAACTGCGCCCAGCGGTTTCCCGGTCAGGCCGGAAGTATAAATTATCGCGGCAGGGTCTTCGGGGTTGATTAGCACATCCGGCGCAGGAAATGGTCCTGCCGAGATTGCTTTGTTAAATGGGGCATTTTGATCCGGAGAATCAACTGTAATTATTTTCTTGCAGAAAGCGAGTTTGTCTTGGATTTCTTCATATTTTTTTCGATTTACTTCTGATGTCATTAATATCTTGGAATCGCTATTTTCCAGTAAATACATCAATTCATGAGACGTGGAAGAAGGATTCAGGTGTACCGCAACAGCCCCCAATTTAATTGTGGCAAAATAGCAATATACAAATTCTGGCATATTGGGAAGCATCAGGGCTACTTTATCTCCTTTACCGATACCGTTTTGCCCTAAAAATTGCGCAATAGAATTTACACGGCTATTAAGCTGATCATAATTAACGCGCTGATTTTCTAAGATCAGAACTGGCCTTTTTGCAAAATTTTTGCTAGCTTCTTCCAGCATTAGTGCTAAATTCATAGTCGAAATATTCTCCCTTAAAATTCCCAATTAACTTTAATTTAGCCTAGCACAATAAAATAGATTTCTTCAACTTAATAAAACATATTTACTCTTTTTTCTTGCCAGTGGCATTTTTTTACCTTATAGTCCCTTCGAAATTATAAGTTCCGCTGTGGCAGAAAAATTAAAGATAATGCAGTTATATAAAGCTTTAATAGTGAAAAAAAGGATTTATGGCCGTAATTATTGATGGGAACAAAATTGCGCAGGAAATCAGGCAACAACTACGTGAAGAGACTCTGGATTTAAAGGCAAAAACGGGAATTGTGCCGGGGCTGGCAGTAATTCTGGTTGGAGAAGACCAGGCATCCCTTGTCTATGTGAGCAGGAAAGCCAAGGTCTGCGCGGAAGTCGGTTTTTTATCCCGCGAATATAAACTTCCCACCGATACCAGTGAAACTAAACTATTAAAGATTATCAGCGAATTAAACGCGGATCAGGCAATTCATGGAATCTTGGTGCAGCTTCCTTTGCCCAAACATATTTCTACGAATAAAATTATCGCCTCCATTGACCTTCAAAAAGATGTTGATGGGTTTCATCCTTACAATGTCGGCAGTCTTGTTTCCGGAAGCCCTTTATTTGTTCCCTGCACACCAAGAGGGATCATGGAATTAATCAGCCGCACCGGTATTGAGCTTGAGGGAAAAGAAGCAGTTATTGTGGGTAGGAGCAATATTGTCGGCAAACCAATGGCGCTTTTGCTTTTGGCGCAAAATGCGACAGTGACGATTTGCCATTCGCGAACAAAGGATTTGCCTGCCGTCACCAGGCGTGCCGATGTTTTGATTGCTGCCGTCGGTAAGGCAGAGATTATCAAAGTAAATATGGTAAAAGATGGTGCGGTTGTCATTGATGTGGGCGTAAATCGCCTGGCAAACGGAAAATTGGTAGGAGACGTATCTTTTAACGAGGTCGCTCCCATAGCATCCTACATTACTCCTGTGCCCGGTGGTGTCGGCCCGATGACCATTGCCATGCTGATGAAAAACACGCTGGACGCGGCACGTAATATAGTGAGTAAAATGGAATGAATTATTATAGCCATCCGATAAAGCAGTACATCAACTGCCAAAGTATGAGCTTTTTTTATCCGCAGGTATCTGGAGAAATATTATTTCATTGACTCGCAAATTTATAATTTGTATGCTCCGCACACAAAAAAGTTCATATCTGACAACATTTTGTTTTATGAATGCACGATTTCTGGAAAGGATTGCCTTGATCTTATGGATCCAAAAATATCAGTTATTCTCACTGCATGGATGAGGCCACAGTATCTGGAGGAGCAGGTGGAGAGCGTTTTAAAACAGAGTGTTCCGCCACATGAGATAATCTTGTGGTACAACCAGCCGCCTAAGCGCTTGGGTTTTCTCGAAAGAAAACAATTGACGACCTTTAAGAACGAAAAATATGTAAAAAAAATTTTCTGTGACTACAATTTCGGCATCATTCCGCGCTTTACTCTTGCCGCTGGTTTAGAGGGCGATTATGTCTGTATCTTTGATGACGACACAATACCCGGAGAGAGGTGGTTTGAAAATTGTCTCAATTATGTGGACAATGAGAAGGTCATCTGCGGCACCATCGGTCTGCGCTATCTTTCCCATAGTGAAATGAATACGGAAAAGCCCCGAATGGGTTGGGAAGGGAAAAATACGAAACTGGAATTAGTTGACCTAGTTGGTCACAGCTGGTTCTTTCGTCGTCAGTGGGCCCCTTATTTTTGGGATGAGGAGCCACTTTTGAGGAGCTTTGGTGAAGATATCCATTTTTGTGCCATGCTCCAGAGGCATGGGATAAGGGTGGCTTGTCCTCCCCATCCCGAAACAGACAGGTCTTTATGGGGCTCCGTTGAGCCGGAAAGAGGCGTTGATGGTGTGGCAATCAGTTGCTCTTCCGACCGGTCTGAAGATTTTTTCCGTGTTGTCCAATATGAAATCGAGAAAGGATACAAACCTATCCTACTATGATTCTTATCGCATTTGGTACACGCCCAGAAATTATCAAGCTATTTCCGGTTATTAATGCATTAAGTGAACTGGGATTGAATTACCGCACCGTTTTCACAGGCCAGCAGGTAGACCTCTACGAGGATGTTAAGGAACTTGTACCTGTGCCCGATTTCACCTTCGCTGATGCATTTTCAGGTGAACAGAAGCACAACACACTCGGCGAGAGCTTTATCAAGATATGCAAGTCAGCGGAAAAGCTTTTCAAAAATAACCATTTCGATATTGTGGTTGTTCAGGGCGATACGACAACGGCCTATGCTCTTGCCCAGATGGCCTTTTACAACGGCATCAAAGTGGCACATGTGGAGGCAGGTCTCCGTACATTTGATCTTGCCAATCCCTACCCGGAAGAACTAAATCGCGTCCTGATCACTAGGTTAGCCTATATTCATTTTGCTCCCACAAGGCAGGCGTTCCTCAATCTTCAACAGGAAGGAGCGGTGAATGTTCATCTTGTGGGGAATACAATTGTAGACGCCGTCAATGTCTTCAAGGCGAAGATGACTGCCCCCGACTCTTTGCCTAGGAAGGTTCTGGTCACACTACATCGCCGGGAAAATCATTCCCGTATGGATAAGTTGTTCGATGAGCTTCAGGCCCTGGCATTGGGTAACCCCGATCTGGAAATTATTCTGCCTATTCATCCAAATCCAAACATACAGAAGCATCGGCAGCGTCTTTCGGCGCCCAACATCCGGGTTATCAATCCAGTCGGCTATCCGGAGATGCTCAGGTTAATCGGGGAGTCCTACTTTCTCATAACCGATAGCGGCGGTATTCAGGAAGAGGGCACCTGCTTCAACAAGAAAGTACTAGTCGTCCGGGATAAAACGGAACGGCCAGAAACAATTGAGATAGGCTTGGGGCGTCTCGTGGGCAAGGAAATATCAAAAGCCATTACCTGGGCTCGGATACCGCCACCACTGCTGAAAGAATCTCCATACGGAGACGGTCATACGGCGGAAAAGATCGCCGACCATCTTAAAGAATACGGGGCCTAGGCTGCGGAAATATAGTTCTCAAGGTGATGAAATTATGATTCTTGTTCGCATAATAAAAAATTGGGATTGGCCTGATTGTTTTTTAATTTTGACAATGCCGTTTTACTATGGGTGAACAAATCTGGAAGAATATTTTCTGGAAGAGTCCTTCATTAATTTAGTTAAGCAGATCAGGACTCAATACAAAAGCAATGCCGGTAAAATAGTAGCCCGCATTGCGCCATACAAGAAAAGTATCAACACCCGCCTTAATCGGGCTTTTTAAAAGATTAGAATGCGATAATGCAAGAAAAGTACAAGATAAGGTAGTTTTAATCTCTTAGCGAATGGCCTCAAAATACTCTTGTTTGGACTT
>JBAXON010000222.1:0-5472 GCA_037133255.1 Deltaproteobacteria bacterium | reverse complement strand
AAAAATTGCAATATATTGTCTTTTAAAATATTTCATGATTGGCCTCCCGTTTGATTCTAAAAACATGCAGTCCCTTACCACAATTGGTTTTAAAGCGCAAAATGTTTGCCGGATCATGAAATGTAGAACCAGCAATCAGTTTTGGTACATAAAATAGGTTCATAAAATAGGTTCATAAAATAATCTTGACACATAATTTTCTCGTTTATATACTCTGTGTAGTTAAAGGAAATTCTCAGGTCTGCTCATTTTACGGAGGGATATGAGTAAATTAACTCGATTGTGCCGGATTATTGCTGTCTTAATATTTTTTGCACTTCTGTCGATATTTATTTCGGGCTGTGAAAGCAGATACGAAGATTTGGATATTAGCTTCTATCAATACCGCGACACAAAAGATGTTGTCCGGTTTGTTTATGATGCTTCGCTGATAATCAAAAAGGATGGCTTGAAAAGTTTGGAATATTTCCAGACCAATCGCATTCTATACAGCACACCTGACCGCTACCTTTACATCTATGATATGAACGGGGTAAATATCTATCACGCGGGTATGCCTCATCTTGAGGGCAAAAACCTTTGGAATCTTACAGATAAAAACGGGAAAAAGCCAATCCAGATGGTTATCGCCGCGTTAGCTGATAAAAACAATCAACACGCCTGGGTGCATTATTCCTGGTGGGAACCGGGTAAATTCTATCCTGTCCCTAAATCCTCTTGTCATTTCAAAGTCACAACTACCGAGGGTAAGGTATTGTTCGTTGGTGGCGGTTTGAATTATCCCCACGAAGAAAAAGAATTTATTAGAATTATCGTTGATAATGCCGCTTTGTTAATTAAAGAAAAAGGCAGTTCTGCGCTTGCCGAAATTGCTGATCCTGTATCTAAATATAATTTTCGAGATGTGAAAGTTTTTGCTTTTACTCAGACCGGTAAACTGCTTATATCGCCTGTGATGAACGATAGTCTTGCTGATTTTAAACTGCTGGATTGTGTCGATGAGATGGGTCATAAGCCATTCGAAAGGGCACTGATCGAACTGAAAAACAAGGATTTTGTTTGGGAGGTCTTTCTGGCGAAGAACCGTTATCAGAGGATACTTGTCAAGAAGAGCTTATATTTGCGCAAAACACATATCGCTGATCAGGAAATCTATGTTGGCGCGATAACAGACCTTCCCCAACCACCGGGATAATTAAGGATACGAATGGCAGATAATAAAAATTACGAGTATTCTGTAAATGAAATGCCGCCGCTGGGGCATTTGTTGTTGTCAGCATTTCAACATGTTCTGCTAATGATTGTGGCCATCGGCATACCTATAATTTTTGCAGGTCAGCTCAACGAAACACCGGGATTTACGGCTTCTTTGGTAACGTTTTCCATGCTTGCCTCTGGTATTGGCTCAATTATACAGGCTTTGCGCCTGCCTTATCTGGGTTCCGGTTATTTATGCCCGAATCTCTGCGGTCCTTCGTATTTGAGTCTTTCGCTTTCTGCGGCGTGGATCGGCGGCCTGCCTTTGATGCGCGGCATTACTATTGTCGCCGGTTTGATCGAGATATTTCTTGCACCGGTTATACAAAAGCTGAGAAGCGTATTCCCCATGTACATTGTTGGCCTTGTTGTTGCGCTGGTCGGAATCAGCATTATTCAGATTTCGATAACATCGTTTTTTGGTCTGACTCTTCAAGGGGATGCCATCCGCAGTATAGATATTTTCATTGGCGCTGTTTCATTATTAGTAATGGTTTTCTGCAATTTGTGGGGAAAGGGATTTGTTAAGATTTATTGTCTCATTATCGGGATGTTCTCGGGCTGGATTTTATCTATGATACTCATTCCTGAATATTGGCAAACCCTTGTCTTAATCAAAAACAGTCCACTTTTTGCGTTGCCTCAATTTAGTACGATTTTTCAGCCAATAACATTTCGTCTTGATCTGCTTATTCCGTTAATTGTTATTGCTATCGGCAGCACTTTGAAAACCTTTGGCAATCTTCTGGCGGTACAGAAGCTCTCTGAACCTGAACTGAATGAGGTTAATTTTGTCCCTATCCGCAATGGAATTGTGGCAGATGGCATCGCGACAACTTTATCGGGAGTCCTGGGCGCAATGGCTGTGGACACATCTTCCAGCAATATCGGCTTAGCCGGCGCGACCAAGGTACTCAGCAGATGGATCAGCGTTGTGGCCGGAGCAATTTTTATTGTACTCGCATTTTTCCCGATGCTGACAAACGCCCTTGCCCTTATGCCCAAGCCTGTTCTTGGCGCCTCGCTTGTTTTTAGCGGATGTTTTATGATCTGCGCGGGTTTGATACAGATGCTCCAGGAAAATTGGGATTCCCGTAAAACCTTTGTGGTGGGCATTGCATTATTTTTTGGATTAAGCACTGCTTTTCTACCTTCGCTCTATGCCCGGGCACCGGGGATTATTCAGACATTTTTTACCGACCCATTACCGACGGCGACAATCCTTGCCGTAATATTGAATCAAATGTTTAACCTGGATTTACTTTATAAAAAATTAAGAAAAGATAGTTAGGTATCCCGACATAAAAGTCGAATCCTGAATAATTCGTAAAAGTCCAAGTATCAACATACAGGTCACAGATGACATTCAGAGTACGAAGGACGGCGAAGTACGCTTCAGGGTATATTCAGAACATATTGAATTAAACGATAAGCTCGGCATAAATGCAATATAAAACCTGATGATATGGTACGATGTTTACAGAAAACACTGCTTCCTAAAGTCAAGCATGTCAATATTCTGCCGTTGATGCTAGATTACGAATGGTTATAAATAATGTTACGTTGAACATCGGAAAAGACCAACAAGGTATATTAATTGTTAGCTGACGCTTCGCGCAGAATGGGGGATAGTATGGAAATAACAATTCGTCTAGAAAATGAACAAGAATATTTTAAAGTTGAAGAATTAACAAGGGAAGCTTTTTGGAATTTATATGTTCCTGGATGTGATGAACACTATTTGTGTCACGTATTACGAGATCACAAAGATTTTATTAGAGAACTTGATTATGTTGCGGAAATTGACGGAAATATTGTTGGTTCAATTATGTATACAAAATCTATGCTTATAGGAGATGACCAAGAAAAGGTAGAAATTGTTTCATTTGGTCCTTTATGTGTCCACCCGGACTATCAGAGGAAGGGAATTGGTACAGCACTGATTGAAAAAACAAAAATGATAGTACAAGAAAGAAATATTCCAGCAATAATAATTTATGGTGATCCTCACAACTATTGTAAGCATGGATTTAAAAATGGAATTGACTATAACGTAAGTAATATGGATGGAGAGTTTCCATTGGGATTACTTGTGTTAGAGACGCAGCCTGGATTTTTCGGAAATAAAAATTGGAAGATTATACAAAGTGATGCTTATAATTTTGATAATAGTCAAGTAGTAGAGTTTGATAAAAAATTTAAGGAAAAGGAAAAGAAAGTTAAATATAGTCAGGAGCTATTTAAAATGCAGATTAGATCATACTTGAAAAAATACAGCTAACAACTGCTTCAACCTGATAACTGCTTTTGTCACAGTTCTTGCAGTTGCTTCGCTCAGGCCGCAATTACAGGTTAAGCAAATGTTATGCAAAGGGGGAAAAAAGACATGAGCCTTATTGCTGAAACAAAACACTTGGACATTGTAAGGTTTGCCTCTTGCGATAGCGATTTGTTGTATCAACTAACCGGGAATCCAGAGGTAATGAAGTTCTTCCCAAAGGTGCTGAACTACGAGGAAACCAACGAAATGATCCACGCAATTTTAGAGCATTACAAGAAATATGGTTATAGCTTCTGGAAGCTTCTATCAAAAGAAAATGGACACTTTGTTGGCATAGCCGGACTTCTTCACCAAGATATAGAAGGCCAAGAGGAGACCGAGATATCTTATCGAATTGTAAGGGAGCACTGGAACAAAGGCTACGCAACCGAAGCAGCTAGCGCATGCAGAGAATATGCACAAAAGAACATGTGTAAAAAACGGCTCATATCCCTAATCTATCCACAGAATGGTGCATCCATACAGGTAGCCCAAAAGCTTGGCGCACAAAAAGAGAAATCGGTTCTCTTCATCGGAGAAGAACACGACGTTTATGTCTATTAGGAAAAAATCTGCATAACAAGGCGCTTGCAGGTGAACGCGCAAAAACCGCGCGCCGCTGAAGCGCAACTTTAGCCCTCAAAAAGGTTAAAAGTACGCGGGAGATCATAATGGCCTCTGATATAAATTTCGTCGATTTCATTGTGGACCAGATGGCGGATGCCGGGAGTATTTCTCAAAAGAAAATGTTCGGCGAACATGCTATTTATTGCGATGGCAAAGTCGTGGCGCTCATTTGCAATAATCAGCTTTTTGTAAGATCAACGGAAAAAGGTAGAACTTATATAGGAAATGTCGTGGAGGCCGCGCCATATCCAGGAGCCAAATCACACTTCCTTATAGAAGATGCCTTTGAAGATCGTGTATGGATCAGCGGTCTGATTAAATTGACGGCTCAAGAACTGCCGGTTCCCAAACAAAAACGAAGGAAAACAATAGGAGCAAATCAATGAAATTCTGATATGCCATTGTTTATGTTGATTCAGTAATTTTTTTTACTCACTGTTTCCTGAACTACACAAATTCCCTTGGTTCCTATAAAATCAAGACTTCAAATGGCAAACTTCATTTATCTGCGTTATTTGGATTGATTTGTAGCAAACAAGAATGTAAAGTCTGATTTCAATTTTATTAGAATTAGGAGAATATCAATGATGGATGAAACATCAAAAAGAAGTGGAGAACTTTTCAAATTAGGTTATCGCTGAGCTGAAAGTGTTCTGCTTTCCGTGGCAGAAAGCAAAGATATTCAATCAGAAATAATCCCAAAGATTAGCACTGGCTTCTGTGCGGGGATCGCAAGAACTAGTGGAATATGTGGTGCGGTTACTGGTGGCATTATGGCAATAAGTTTATTGTATGGCAGAAGTTCACCCGACGAGCCAATAGAGAAAAGCTATATCCCAGTTCAAAAATTTATCGAAATATTTGAAAATAAATTTGGCTCAACCAATTGCAAACAGTTGACAGGTATTGATTTAGGAACTGAAGATGGTCGTAAGCGGTTTATTTCAGAAAACAAAATCGAGCAGTGCAGAAAATATGCTGAAGAAGCCGCAAGAATGGTAATGTTGGTTATTGAAGAAAGATCTTAACTAAATTATAATTAATCATTTTCAATATATCATCTTGCTTCCTATAACGCACAACTGAGCAGCGTCAGAAAGAGTTGATGCTTTCTGGTGGCAATGAACATCACTTTCCCAATCGCATCGCCAAGTCCTGATTTTTCTATGCTAAATATCCATTGACAAGCAAAAATAGCACCCCTATACTTCCATCCATCGAAAGTAATACCTTATCAAAACCGCATCATTTATCCACGAGAGGGAAGA